>JBDSIB010000153.1:0-23539 GCA_039918155.1 Ferruginibacter sp. | reverse complement strand
AGAGAAGCAAAAATTTAAGATCACAAGAATTTAGTAGATTAAATAGATTTTATGAATGGGCCTTCATTGATTCTTGTAAAACCCATCACTTTTAAAAATTTTGTATGCTTTGCATTAGAAACTTTATTGTAAACTATTCGCTTTACCCCTTTTGAAATTAAATAATCTCTTTCTTTTTCAAATATAAAAGTGCCAATTTTATAGTCCCGGTATTTCTCTACTGTGAAATTGATAAACACATTTGCATCTCCATTTTCCGATAGAGAAGCACTGAAAATATTTGCAATCACAAGGTCTCTTATTACGACAAAATTTAATTTGCCGATAATTTCCCTTTCATTGAAACCGGGGAAATAAGAATGGATATCGTCTTTGTAGAATGATAAAAATTTTTGTACAAGTTTTTCTTCGCCATTAAATTCAAGCAGATCAAAATTCTCCGTTTTGCTGTAAATTTTATACAAATAAAAAATATTGATGGTAAGTAAAATAGTATTTGTTAATAGTACCGGGAAGGCTTTAATCACAATAGCATAGATTACAAATGCAAGGCACCCCAAAGTGTTGTACCACCTGAACTGCAGGCCATTATTAACCATTAAAGAAATAATAAGAAAGAGCGATGCCAGGTAACCAAAGTATGGCGCTAATTGTTGTAACATGTTTTTAGAAAATATCTTTTTGTAAAATCGATCATAATTTAGAAAGAGGAAAGTAACCGATGTTCAATTCGTCCTCTTTAGCAATAGCTGCTTTAACCAGTTGTATGCCATAATTTGTTTTTGTTTCTTCTGGTAAAATATCAGGTAGTTCATACAGGTCATCTACATCTACTCCATACTTATCATCTACATGTGATTGAGCACCTTTAAAACCATTGTGTTTAAAAAAAGCAGTTTTTTTAGAAGCCATTATTGCTTCGCCTTTATTAGGTGCAGCCACTAACATTTTGTAATGATACTCCTCGAATTCTCCCGACTTATACCCACCCAGGTTAATGAAAAAAAGTTTTGTATTTTCCGGAGCTTTTATTTCTCCAGATGAAACTATTTTAATGTCAAAACCATCTACGTGTTTTACCTCACGCCAGGCATCTACATGAATTTTTTTATTGGCTTCCGGCCAATATTCATACATAGCAGGTATCAATTCCTTCATTTCTGTAGCAATCCCAAAAAAAATATCATGCTGTTCAGTATGCCTGCCTGCGGGCCTACAGCCCAATATTGCCATAAAAAGTTTTAACTGCCTCATATAAATTAATATTAAGGCAGCAAAATTATTGGTTTTATTTTTAGAAGTAGCCGAATGGGGAAAGACGGGAATTATTTATTACTGTTCCATTTAAACCACCTTATTCCCAGGTAGGAAAATACGAGGGCATATGCTATAGTTACAAAGAGGTATTTTGTAGTTTCTACTGTCCATGTTCCGGGCTGTATAGCTCCTGAAATAATATGTTTTACGCTACCATAAGGCGACCACTTTACAATATTATCTATGGTATCACCAAGCATACCTAAATCCCCAAACATACCTACCATTATAAAAATAAAGTATATTAGCCGGCACGTTGAATTCACTGTTTCTGCATTTTTTATAAGGCCAACAATTGCCTGGCCAAGACCTAAATATAAAGTGCCTCCTACAATGGAAACCAGGTATCCCATAGCATACGCATCCCCTGTAAGGGTAATTTTATCGTAATAATGTCCGGCAAGATACACTGCAGTAGTAAGTAACAATATCATGACCAGTTGTACCATCAACCTGCTGATCATTATAGCCCAGGAAGGCACAGGCGCAACTCTTAATCTTTGAAAAATCCCTTTGTCTCTATCACGTGCAATGGAATTTGAATACCCCATTAGCCCAATGGCTGTAAGACCTATTGTAATACAGTTAGAAATTACAAAAGCTCCTCCATAATGGCTTATAAGCCCTTTCCATGATATTAGAATGATTACAGGAACTAATAAAACCAGCACTACTGAACGGCGGTTTCGCCACTGTGTAATAAAATCTGCTTTTAATAAAGCAGTGAGCGCCTGTTTAGATGATGGTATTGCTGTCTGCATTGTATTATTTTATGAGCGTATATCCTTTCCTGTTAGTCCGATGAAAACATCTTCCAGAGTTGTTTTGCCTTTTCGGGATGCGGAAACTACAGCTTCATCATTACGATGTTTATCTATTAATGCGTGCGGCGTATCTATTGCGATGATTTTGCCATGGTCTATAATGGCAATGCGGTCGCAAACTGATTCTGCTTCTTCCATTGAATGTGTGGTAAGCAAAATAGCATGACCATTTGTACGCATACTTTCCATGCGTTCCCACAGTTGCCGCCGGGATTGAGGATCAAGTCCCGTTGTAGGTTCATCTAATAGAACCAGGGGTGGATTATGGATCATTGCAATTACCAGGGAAACTCTTTGTTGCTGCCCTCCGGAAAGTTGTCCGAAGTGTTTTGAAGCAGCATCCTCTAATTTGATATTGAGTAAAATATTATTCAGTTTTTCCTTCGGTATTTCTACACCATATATCCCGGCATATAATTCTATGATCTCACTAACAGAAAGCTCAGGTTGAAAACTCGTGGCCTGTAATTGTACACCAATATTCGCACGTGCCTGTAAAGAATTTTTATCCCTGTTAAAACCTGCTACAATAATTTCACCCCGTTGTGGTTTTAATAACCCTTCTATTGCACTTAGGGTGCTTGTTTTACCTGCACCATTAGGGCCGAGTAAGCCAAAAATTTCACCTGCATTCACATAAAAGGAAACTTGTTTTACCGCTTGGAAAGTATCATAGAATACATCAAGGTTATGTACTTTTAAAATCGGCTCATCTGTTTGCATGAAAATATTTACTTAATTACCAGAAATTAAATTCTGGCACTAAGATAATATTTTGTAAGGCATGTTTGTAAACTTTACATGAGCGGAGAAGAAATAGAGATCTTTTATTTTTCAGTATTTAACTCATCTGTGGGTATTATTAAAAGAGGAATAGTGGAATGTTTTAAAACGCTTGCTGCAGTAGCACTGATAAATAATTTATACAGACCGCTATGAATATGCGATCCCAAGACCATCATATCAACATTCTCTTTTTTGGCATATTCCAATATGGCATCACTGGTATTACCTTCCAGTATTGCTGTTTCTAAATTTTCATCACCCAGGTATTTTGCAGTAGACCGTAAAAAATTATTTGCCTCAGTTTTTATTCCTTCTCCAAGTAGTAATGTATTTTCCGCCATAAAGCCTTCATATCCCATTATAGGAGAATAAGACATTGTATAATACGATGCTTCTGCAATAACATGCACTAATAAAACGGATGCATTTAATGCTTTTGCAATTGTATAACCTGTCTCTGCAACTTTCTGCGAATCGGGATTGTAATCAATGGCAATTAATATTTTTTTCATAATTGATGTTTGATGGTGAAGAATACCAGGAAGGGTATTACTACTCTCCAAAAAACACGCCATTAACAGTAGAAATACTTAAAATAAAAAAGGGCCAGAATGGAAATTCAGCCCCGTTTTAAAATCCAATATCCTATGAAAAACCAGTTCAAAAGTACATCTATTTCTGATAGTCACAATACCCACTTTAGGTAATTTTTTTCTCTATTTCTCACTAACCTTTTTTCTTTTGCATACCAGGTTTAACTGTTTTTTGCGTAGGAATCTTTTTATTATACTTTTCCCTCCTGTCAATGGCCCGTATCACACTGTCAATATGCGCTTTACGCTGCTCTTCAGTAAGTTTTAGAACAGTATTATTAAAAGGTTTAGTGTCTACGAAATGCGTAGTATCTTTTTTTAGTTTATTGCTGCCTGCAACTGGAAAAGTTGGCGGGACTACAGCATTATTACCAGCACTGCTTAATTTTGTTCCTGGCTCAAAAGGCGGAGTAGGAGTTTGAAAGCCTTTGCTGGCACTATTGGAATTAGAATTTGTAATAGTGCCCGGATTGCCATTTGGGTTTACACCAGAATTACTATTGTTAGAATTAGAAACAGTACTGGGCAGAGTGGCATTACTTACCGGCAGAATGGTACCATTTGAATTTGAATTATTCGACTGCGCTGAAGTTATTAAGCTACAGCATAAAAAAGCGGTCATCATTATTATATTTTTCATTTTTTCCAGATTATAAAATTATTTATGCAATAGTTATGCCTGTTGGCATATTAATTTCATTATGTGTATAGCGCATCTTCCCGTGTAAGGAAACAAATACAATTACTTTAATAAAATTCACCAATGCTAAATCGATTAAAATCAGTTACTGTTATTTTTTTATTTCCATGTATATGCTATGCGCAGGAGCCCGTAAAAGCAGATACGCTAATAAAAAAACTGGACAGTCTTCAGGCTAAACCTTCCGAAAAGAACGTAATCAATAATGTTGATCCGGAAGCATATAATGAAAATACCAATCTTAATTTTCGCACTTACTTTATCTTATTAGGAAGTGATTTAAAACAACAGTTCACCGTTCCTTTTCATACAAAGAAAAAGGAGTGGATGAAAACCGCAGCTTTTGCAGGTATCGTTGCCGGATTAACTTTTACTGATAAGCCAATAAATAAGTTTACCACACGTATTACCAACAGCAGTAATACTATTTCAAGTAGCAGTCACTTTATAACCAAAGTAAGTGGCCTTTATGAAACCTATACTCTTGCTGCATTAGGACTATATGGATTTGTAGTTAAAAACCAAAAACTGAAAACTACTACTTTAATTGCAACGCAGGCTTATATTACCGGAGCTGTAGTTGAAAGTGTTTTGAAAGCTTTAAGCGGAAGGCAACGACCAAATTATATAGAGGCAGTAACAAAACAAAATAAGCCAACTTTTAATGGTCCATTTGGTGGTACCAAAAGAGATATTTATGGAAAGAAGTTAAACAGTTCATTCCCATCTGGACATGCTGTGGTTGCTTTTGCTGCAGCCACCGTTTTTGCAAAAGAGTATCGTGATATTAAATGGGTACCTATAGTTGCTTATAGTGCTGCAGGACTAATAGGCGCAAGCAGGTTGACTGAAAATAAACATTGGTTTACAGATGTAGTTGCGGGGGGAGTGTTAGGTTTTTTAACCGGGAAACAGATTGTAAATAATTACCACAGGTTTGCAAGGATAAAAACAGGCGGGGATAAAAAAAATACAGTTTCATTCAATATGAGTTATTCTATGGGGAATTTACAACCCGGAATGGTGTGGAAATTTAATTAACCATGTTGTAAAAACATTCTTATTAACAACCCGTTAAATCAATTGCATTAAATAAGTAGATAGCTTACTTAAATATTTTATTATGAATAAAAGACCGAGATACAAAGCAAAAAAATCAATTTCCTTCTTCAGCTCTATATTGCTGCTAAATATTTTTTTTGCATGCAATACGATCAATAAAAAAACAAATGCTCAAGCTCCCGACCAAGTGGATAGTAGTGTAGCTTCAAAGGCAGCCATTATATATGACCTTGATAAACCCGAAAAAAAATGGGAATTACCAACAGGACTTTTTGAAATTTCCGGGAATGCCTGGATTGATAATGATCATTTGTTGGCAATTGAAGACCTGCACCCTAATTTATATCTTCTGAACCTTAAAAATGATAATGTAGTAATTGAAAAAACAGTAAATTTTCAAAAAGACCTATCCGGAAAAAAAATTGACATTGAAGATGTTGCTATCGCAAACAATGTGGTATATGCATTATGGAGCCATGGAGTGATTTATAAAATAAGCAATTGGAAAGACCAACCAGATGTAAAGGAAGTAACTACATTTTTAGGAAAAGAAAATAATACAGAAGGAATATGTTTTGATCCGGTAACCAATAACCTTTTAGTTGCCTGTAAAAATGATGATAATGAAGAAGATGGAAAAAAATCCACAAGGGCTGTGTATGAATATAAAATTTCTGCAGATTCTTTATTACCCAAGCCATTTATGACGATATATAAAAAAGATATTTCAAAATTTGTAGGTGAAAAAGAAGACTTTTATCCATCTGCAATTGCAGTGCATCCTATTACTCATGATATATACATGCTTTCCACAAAAGGTACCAAATGCATGGCAATTTTTACACATGATGGTGTATTAAAGCAATTTCAGTTGATGGATAAAGATTTATTTCTACAGCCTGAGGGATTATGTTTTGCTCCTGATGGAACATTATATATCAGTTCAGAAGGTAAAAATGGAAGTAAGGCTTTACTATACAGGTTTAAAATGAACTGATTTTAAATACATAATTTTTCTTTTTGGTAAATACTGGCATAATAATGTATTGATATATTGTATTAAATAACCAACAATTTTATTATGAAAAAATTATTGATAGGATTTGCCGCCGGCGCTGTACTAGGAATTCTATATGCACCCGCAAAGGGCATAAAAACAAGAAAAAAAATAGCAGGTATTGGTAATGATATGAAAGAAAAATGGAATGATGTAACTGATTGCATCGCAGATCGTATAGACAGAATCAGAGATGGAATAGATGAAGTGGCTGATAAAGCTATGGAAAAAGTAGAAGCCACCCAGTTCGAAACGGGTACTGTATAATTATAAAAATCATTTTTAAAAAGGCTGTGTTTACCCACAGCCTTTTTTATTTCTATATACGCTTAACATTCTCTTAATATAGCCATAACCTTTGGGTAACATTCCAGTAACCCTCTGTTAACATACGTGTTGTCTATTTGCATCAAATAAATAGCTGCATGCGATTACTTATATCTTTATCCATTTTTATCTTAATAAGCTTGTCTTCTTTGGCTCAATCAGCTAAAATTGAAGGAAAAGTTACTGACTCCAAAACAGGTCAGCCATTGGCAGGTGTTTCTGTAATAGAAAAAAATACACAAAAAGGCACTTCAACAGATATTGATGGGCACTACATTTTATCAATTGACAATGCTGCTAAAGTTTCTTTGCTTTTTAGTTATAATGGCGTTACTCAGCAGGTAGATGATGTAGAACTTTCTGCAGGGAAAATTACATATCAGAATTTATCATTGCAGCAAAGAGAAAAAACAGAAGACGCAGTAGTTGTAAGAAGTGCAAGTACATCCCGGAAAGTAACGGCTGCATCTTTAATTGCATTTCAAAAAAATACCAATACGGTTGCACAGGTAATTTCTGCAGAAGCTATCCGGCGCTCACCTGATAAGAACACAGGTGAAGTTTTAAAAAGAGTACCCGGAATTAGTTTGCAGGAAGGAAAATATATTATTGTGCGTGGCCTTGCAGACAGGTACAATGCTGCCTTGCTGAATGGTGTACTAATGAGTAGTACTGAACCAGATAGAAAAACTTTCAGCTTTGATATTATACCTTCATCATTAATAGATAATATAATTGTAAACAAAGCTTTTGTACCAGAATATCCAGGAGAGTGGGCTGGCGGCCTTATACAGGTAAACACCAAAGATGTGCCTGCAAAAGATTTTTTTAATGTCCAGGTTGGTACAAGCTTTAATACAAATACTATCGGTAAAGATTTTTATGAATACCAGGGAAGTAATACAGACTGGCTTGGCTTTGATAACGGCCTGAGAGCTTTGCCTGCAAACCTTCCAAACAAAGCCGCATTCGCACAATTATCAGATGAAGAAAAAACTTCTTACGGCAAAGAATTTGAGAATATATGGAGTACTGAAAAAAAGAGATCAGGTTTTACAAATGCTTTAAACGAATCAATTTCTCTCAATGGCGGTTTTAATAAAAAATTGGGTACTGGTAACAATAAACTGGCCGCCATATTTTCTGTAAACTATAATAAAACAAATAAACGCCTTGTATATGAAAATCAGGTATATACAGTAGCAGATCAAATCCCAAGTAACAGCTTTACTTATGATAATACCAAATACAGTAAAGATGTTTTAGCCGGTGCCTTGGCAAATATTACTTTGCAACTTGGTAGTAACAGTAAAATATCTTTTAAAAATATTCTGAATGTAAATACTACAAATTACTCTACCATCAGAAGCGGACAGGATTTTGATGCAGGAGAACGGATTAAAGCTACAGAACTTGCCTTCAAAGCAAATACATTTTTCAATACACAATTAAGTGGTGAGCATAATATAAAAAAATATGATGCAAAATTTGATTGGTTTGGTAGCTTTAATATTTTAGATCAATATATTCCTGATCAGCGCAGGTTAGAATATATTCCGGAAAATCCTGCAGATCCAAATTCTATCTATAGAGCTGATATCGGGCAGTCAAATTCATCTCAACAATCGGGCAGCCGTTATTATGGATTTTTAAATGATTATGTGTACACGGCAGGAGGAAATATCACCAAAAATTTTAAAATCAATAATACTACTCAAACTGTTAAAGGCGGTTATTTTTTCCAGGTAAAAGACAGGCTATTTGATTCAAGGCCATTTTCCATTTATCTGCAAAGTGATAACAAAGAGTTATTAAGGCTTTCTCCTGACAAAATATTTGCAGCAGAAAACTTTGGCAATGGTAATGACAATAAGTTTGCTCTTGATGAATTATCCACTTCAACTTATCGTTACCTCGCTAACTCAATTTTAAATGCAGGGTTTCTTCAGTTTGATAATTTAATAGCTGAGAAATTCAGAATAGTTTGGGGACTTAGGGTAGAAGATTTTGACCAGATTATTGGAAGCACCAAAAAAAGTGATCCTCGTTTTTTTCATTCGGAGGTAACAGATTTTTTACCGGGAGTAAATGCTACTTACAAAATAAATCCAAAAACTAATTTTCGATTGTCCGGCTCTCAAACGGTTATCCGGCCTGAGTTTCGTGAGTTAAGCTCCTTCTCATTTTACGACTTTGATTTGGGCGCAAGCGTACAGGGATCATCAGCATTACAAAGAACAAAGGTTTCTAATTTCGATCTCCGATATGAATTGTATCCAAGAGCGGGGGAATTATTTACGTTAGGCGTTTTTTATAAATATTTTGATAAACCAATAGAAGCATATTTTAACCCAAGCTCTGGCGGTGCAAGTTTATATAATTTCATAAATGCAAAAGAGGCAAATAGTTTTGGTGCTGAACTGGAATTCAGGAAAAAATTAGACTTCACCACTGCATTAAAAAATTTTACTGTACAGGGCAATGTTTCTTATATCTACAACAGGGTTACAGGAATTGGTGGTAGTAATGAGCAAAGACCAATGCAGGGGCAAAGCCCTTATCTCCTCAATGCAGTTGTTCAGTATGATGTGGAAAAATACGGATTGAGCACAACACTTTTATTTAATGAGATTGGCCGCAGGATAACTTTTGTAGGTGGTGGTGATCAACCGGCAATTTGGGAAAATCCACGTCCACAGCTAGATCTGCAGATCGCAAAAAAGATATTACAAAGCAGGGGAGAATTGAAATTGAATATTACTGATATTATAAACAAAGAAGCGATCTTTTATACGGATCTTAATAATAATAAAAAATATGATGCTGCAGAAGATGCGTTTGCAATTAAAAGAAAATACGGTTCTAATGTAAGCATCAGTTTCGGCTACAATTTTTAATAACTAAACATATAAATAACTCTTTAAAAAATAAAAATCAAAACATGAAAAAATTATTTCTTTACGGAATATTGATCGCTGCTACTTCTCTCAGTTGTAGAAAAATAGAAGTTGATGGCAATAATAACGGTGGTAATACAGGCGGTGGCACCGGGACTACAGAAAACTCAATTCTTGAAGGAAGAATATCTTCAAATCTTACTCTTCATTCACAAAATATCTACAAACTTCGTGGATTGGTATACGTTACCAATGGTGCAATTCTTACAATTGAACCAGGAACAAAGATTGTAGGAGAAAATGGTAAAACCGGCGGACTTATTATTACAAGGGGTACAAGAATAATTGCTGATGGTACGGCAGATAAACCAATTGTTTTTACATCAGAAGCAGCAAATCCAAAGCGTGGCGATTGGGCTGGTGTTGTATTATTAGGCCAGGCGCCTACCAATTCTTCATTCAACGGTGTGCAAGGTGTGGGTGCTGTAGAAGGAGGGATAAATAATAGTGATGGTTTAGGCTTGTACGGTACACCTGCAACACAAGGGCAAAACCCTGCAGATAACAGTGGTATTTTACGCTATGTTAGAATTGAATATGCAGGTTATGCATTTTTACCTGATAACGAAATAAATGGTTTGACTTTTGGTGGTGTAGGATCAGGAACGATCATTGACAATGTGCAGGTTTCTTACGCAAATGATGATTCTTTCGAGTGGTTTGGTGGTACAGTAAATTGTACTCATCTTATTTCTTTTAGAACATTAGACGATGATTTTGATACAGACAATGGCTTTAGTGGTAAAGTTCAGTTTGGTATTTCTTTAAGAGATTCTTCTGTTGCAGATATTTCTAAAAGTGAAGCTTTTGAAAGTGATAACGATGCAAATGGAAGTGCATTATTGCCACAGACTGCAGCAGTATTCAGTAACATGACTGTGATGGGGCCAAAAGCAACTTTAGCAAACACTGGTAATAGTTTATTTGTTTGGGGTGCACAGATACGCCGTAATTCTTCTCTTTCAATTTTTAATTCTATTATAATGGGTTACCCTAATGGTTTGTATATTGATGCAACAAAAGGTGTACCTACAGATAATAATATCCCGGGTACTTTACAGGTACAGAATACAATTATTGCAGGTTGTCCAACACCAATCTTATACAGCATCAACGGTAATACAACTACACCATTAATGCCTAATACTACTGCTACCATAACTACATGGTTCAGTACTGCATCTTATGGAAATAATATTCTTCCAAATAATTCAGATGTTGGCCTTGGCGCTCCATTTAATTATTCTAATCCGGATTTTAATCCGACTTCATCTTCTGTAGCGGCTGCTGGTGGCGCTTTTACCAATCCTAAACTCGCTACTGGTTTTACAAGCGTAACCTACAAAGGCGCTTGTGCTCCAGGCGATACCTGGTGGAAAGGCTGGACTAAGTTTTAATATTTTGTAGTAATAATAATTTGTAGAGCAGCATGATTTTTCATGCTGCTTTTTTAAAATAAATAACCATGTATAGCTATCGTTTAAAAAAAATAAAATTATTTCCTTTTTTAATTTTGTGTATTATATTTTCTTTTGTTCTTTTTGGTTGTAGATCAAAAGAACAGCATATACCTAAAAGGATTTCTCTTAATACAGTTATGCTGGATTCAATAAAAAGATCCGCTGACAGCATTTATGCAAAAGAATATTTTACCCGGGATTTTGCAGAAGCAATTTATTTTAAAAACACAAAAGATACAACGCTTACACAGGTAATGAAGGATAAGGATTCAATAGTAAGGCAGGTTATAATTACTAAAAATAAAAAAAGATTGTTTTATGCCCAATATTATGGCAACGGTCAATTGATCGCAAAATATAACCTGGATGATTTCGGCCAGTATGATGGCTACTCAGAGGAATATTATCAAAATGGAGAAGTGAGATCGAGCGGTTTTTACAGCAATGGTTTTTATATTGGTAAATGGAAAAATACGGATAGCCTTGGCAATTATATTTCTACTGATGAGTATAATAATGACGGACGAAAAATAAGATCATCTGTAGAGTAGCTTAAATAGCTTTTAATACTCCAGGCAAAAACTATTTTTTATACCTTTAAAAAAAGTTTACAAATGGTCAGTATCAATACAGCGCTTTGCTCATTTGGAATGAGTGGTCTCGTTTTCCATGCTCCGTTTATTGATGTGCATCCGGGTTTTAACCTGTATGCAGTGTGGGAGCGTTCTAAAAAGCTAGCGCAGGAAAAATATCCTTTCATAATATCTTGTGACAGTTATGAAGCGATTCTTGCTGACAAAGCAATTGATCTGGTAGTTGTAAATACTCCCAATTATACCCATTACGATTTTACTAAAAAAGCTTTGCTTGCCGGTAAACATGTATTGGTAGAAAAAGCATTTACCGTAACCGTTAGTGAAGCAGAAGAATTGATCAACCTGTCAAAAGATGCAGGGAAGGTTTTATGTGTTTTTCAAAACAGGCGTTACGATAGTGATTTTAAAACTGTAAAAAAAGTATTGGAAAGTGGCGTCCTCGGAAATATTGCGGAAGTAGAATTTCATTTCGATCGTTTCAGGCCTGAGCTTAGTCCTAAATTACATAAAGAAGATCCGCTGCAAGGTTCCGGACTCTTACATGATCTTGGCCCGCATTTAATAGACCAGGCATTGGTACTTTTCGGAATGCCCGAATCTGTTTTTGCTTCAATAAGAATAACCAGGCCCTTATCTCAGGTAAATGATTATTTTGATTTAATATTATTTTACAAATCATTTAATGTAAGGTTGAAAAGTAGTTGCCTGGTAAAAGAACCAACAGTTTCTTATATTATCAACGGCGACAAAGGTTCTTTTTTAAAACCCCGTACCGACATACAGGAAGATTCTTTAAAAGAAGGGCTAAAGCCTGTTTCAGCAGACTGGGGCACTGAACCAGAGAACGAGCAGGGCATACTGAACATTCTTTCAGAGGGCAAGACGATCCGTCAACATTTAATTTCTGAACAGGGGAATTACATGGAATTGTATGAAGGCTTGTACAAAGCAATTATAAATAAAGCAACCCCGCCTGTCACCGGCGAAGATGGATTGAATGTTATGAAAATAATAGAAGCGGCATTGCAATCTGCTGCCACTCAAAAAACGATTGTGATAGAATAAGATAAGTTTGCTATTTTGTACACTTAATATTTTTATTATGTTTGCAAAAAAATTTTTCTTAGCTATCTGCTTTTTATGCTTTTTTGTGATGGGTTCTTTAGCACAAATGAGCCCTATTAATTTTTCCTCTTTAAAACAAAACCAGCTTGTTGATGGTTTTAAAACAACAGCTATTTATTTAAATGATGCAGACAAGCCAATGGGTAGCCGTTTCATTCACCAGGCTACAGGTTTTACGCTTGATCTTTTACAGATAGAATCTGTGCCACAAACATTTATTTGGGTAAATACTTTTCCGGTTTCTGATAAAGGAGAACCGCATACGCAGGAACATTTATTGATTACCAAAGGAAATAAAGGCCATGAATTAAATACACGTGAAGGCATGTCACTGGCAGAATCCAATGCTTTTACTTCGCAGATACATACCGTGTATAATTTTAATACTGGTGCAGGTGCAGAAGTTTTTTATACACTCTTTCAAAAATATCTTGATGCATTATTGTACCCTGATTATACAAATGAAGAAGTAAGTAGGGAAGTACGCAACTGGGGCGTTACACAAAACCCGGATAAATCTTTACGCATTGAAGAAAAAGGCTCTGTTTACAATGAGATGTCCAGCAGCATGAATAATTCATATGCTCTTTTATACGATTCATTGGGGCGTTTATTGTATGGAAATAATCATCCTCTTTCTTACAATGCCGGTGGTTTACCGTCTGGCATAAGAGAATTAAATGCTGCAGATATTTTAAAATATCACAACGATAATTATTATCTCGGCAATATGGGTGCAATTAATTCTTTGCCTTCATCTATGCAATTGGATGATGTTTTAAAACGCACCAATAAATTATTGCTTGATCTAAATGCACAAGCGACAAAAACAGATCGCAAGCCTGCGGTAATGCCGGCTTATCATCCAGGCGTTGCCGGTGAAATATCGTTGATAAATTTTCCTTCAGAAAATGCACAGGAAACCGGTGCAATATTATTGGCATATCCACCCGTTTTAAAATTAGATCCGACAGAAGATCTGTTGGCAGCCAATTTTCTTTCTGTTTTTGCCGGCGATGCTTCTACTAATTTGTATAAAATATTTGTTGACGGTAAAACCAAACAGGCAGGTATAGATGCACAGGCGGTGTATGGTTACATTGATACTAAAAATGGCGAACCTATTTATCTTGGTCTTGATGGAGTAAGTGCAGTAAACCTGAGCAAAGAAAAAGCTGCATTTGCAAGGCAATTGATCATTGCTGAATTAAAGAAAGTCGCATCCTGGAAAGATCACTCACCTGAGTTGCTTGCTTTTAATAAACGTTTTCAAAATAGTCTGAGCAGTTTTAGCAGGACCGAATCAAAATTTGTAAACAGCCCACCGGAGTTTGGTTTCCGTAATACGGGCGATGCCTGGTACGATCAACTTCAGGAGCTTCAAAAGATAAATGATTTTAAAAAATCTGTTGTTTTAAAACCACAGTTTGGAGAAGTGAAAAAACTCCTGGCTTCTGGTACCAACATATGGAAAACATATTTAGCGAAATGGAATCTTATAACTACTGAACCTTTTGTAATGGTTACTAAATCTGATCCGTCTTTAATTGCAAAAGCGGCAGCAGAAAAAAGAGAACGAGCAAATACGGAAATAGTACGGTTAAGAAATTTATATGATCTTTCTGATGATCAGCAAACCATCTTACTTTATAGAGCAGTGTATGATTCAAACACAGCAGTATTAGAAAAATTGGAGCAGGTGCATACTGTTAAATTTATTGATAACCCACCTTTAAGCCTGGATGAACAATTGGTTTATAAGCAAAGCAAATTACCAGGAAATATTCCGGTGGTTTCTTCTGTGTTCAATAATATGACGACAGCTAGTGCAGGTATCGCATTAAAGCTGAATGAAGTGCCGCAAAATAAATTGGTTTACCTGGCAATGCTTCCTGACCTTATAACAGAAACAGGAATAATAAAAAAAGGTAAAGCCGTTTCTTATGAAGATATGAGCCAGCAGATTCAGCAACAGATACTGAATTTGCAAAGTTATTACAGCACAAGTGAAGCAAGCGGCCGTGTAGAACTCGTTTTAAAAGCGGCAGGTAATAATGCTGCAGAAACACAACGTGGTGTAGAATGGATAAATGATGTGCTAAAATATCCAAACTGGCAAAAACAAAATCTGCCACGCATTACTGACCTGGTAGAACAGAATTTATCACAACTGCGTCAGACAATGCATGGCGCAGAAGAAAGTTGGGTGAATGATCCGGGCAAAGCCTGGCGCATGCAAAGCAGCCCATTAATGTTATCGACAACTTCTTTTTTTACACGTACGCATAATATTTTTCGGTTGAAATGGATGCTTAAACATGCAGCCACTGTGGCAGATAGTAGCGCCATAAGTAATTTTTTAAATGATCTTGGCAATGTAACAGCAGACAGAACAGCTTTGAAAAAATTATTGGAATCAGTCAATACAGATGTTTCTGCTAATGATGTTGCAGAAAATGATAAAAAATATTCTGAAAAATTTATGCAGTTGCCTACAAATGCTAAAAAGTTAGCCGCAGATGCAGCACGAGACCTGGAACAATTACTGAATGATATTCCTGATGAATCTTTAATCAGCGATTGGAAATATTTATGCAATACAATCCAGAAAGACCTGGCGCAAACGCCGCAAAAAACTTTAGCTGATCTGAATAGTGTTAGAAATAGTCTTTTAAAAAATAGTAATGCTAGAGTTTTTATGATCGGTTCCGAAGCGACAGAGCAAAAGTTAGCACAACCATTGAAAACATTATTTAAAGGTTTTAGTAATGCTGCTCCCTCAGCACAGCAATATGATAAAACTGACATGATCAGTACAAGAGTGAAGACCAGAATGAATACAAATGAATCGCCTTTATTTGTAGGATTAATAAATCCTGATTCTCAAACTGGTGTATTTATAAATTCTGTACCATTAATAACTTATGCTGATACTAAAAAAGAAAAACTATTACAATTTTTAGCAGCAGAATTATATGGGGGTGCAGGCAAACAAAGTGTTTATACAAAAAGTACAGGTGCAGGTTTGTCTTACAGCACTGGCGTAGGTGCAAGTCCTGGCTCGGGCAGGTTTTATTATTATGCTGAAAGAACACCGGAACTTCCGCAGACATTGCGTTTTGTAATTGATGAAATAAAAAAATCGCCGGTTGATAGCGGCATGGTAGATTACGTGATCTCACTTGCTGTTGGTGGCTTCCGTTCTGCTGCGGATTATGTAAGTCGGGGTGAAGCGATGGCGGCAGATCTTACCGATGGCACTACACCGGACGTTGTAAAGAATTTTCGCCTGGCAATTTTAAAACTGCGTAAAGAGCCCGGATTACTTGGAGAAATTTATCAGCATAAAACAGAAGTGTACGAAAAAATATTGCCGGGTTATGGTGTTGCTGCAAAAGATGTTCCTGGGGCAACTTATTTTGTAATAGGACCAGAAAAACAAATGGCTGCGTACGAAGCATATTTAAAATCAGCAGAAGGGAATAATACAAAATTATACCGCTTGTATCCACGTGATTTCTGGATGACTGATAAGAATTAAAATACTTTTACACAAAATGAGAGGCACAGATTTTTCTGTGCCTTTTTTTATTGCTATTTAAAGCTTTAGTATCTGTGTTAAATATTATATAATGCCATTGACAACGATATACTACCACTTACAAAAAATAAAAATATATTTTCATCAAATACAATTTTCATACAGAATTGAAACAGACTTTTGCAGGAATTTTAAAATATTTAGATGAAAAAGGTTCTCCTGGTTATATTTTTAATGTGGGTTGTTGGATATGTAAGTGCACAAACAAAAACGGAAAATAGTATTGTTGGAACAGTGCTGGATGGTGCATCAAAGCAAGCATTACCTTATGGTACCGTAACCATTTTTAAAAAAGGATCAAAAAAGGTTGTAACAGGTACTACAACTGATAAGGATGGCAATTTTAATCTTACAGATATTCCATCGGGCATTTATTCAATTGTTTTTGAAAATATAGGTTACCAGGCATTCACTTTAAATGAAGTCGACCTTACAAAAAAAGATGCTATTGTTGACCTCAAGAATATTCTATTAAATGTTAACAAGGGGACACTGGAAGTTGTAAAGATTGTTTCCAAAACAAAATTAATAGAGAATAAGCTGGATAAGCTTGTGTACAATGCGGAGAAAGATGTAACCTCACAAGGCGGTGTAGCAACAGATGTATTGAAAAAAATTCCACAGGTGTCTGTTGATGTGGATGGAAATGTTCAGCTTTCAGGAAGTTCAGGTGTAAAATTTTTGATCAACGGAAAACCATCTACTGCTTTCGGAAGCAATATTGCAGATGTGTTGCAATCAATTCCATCCAGCCAGATAAAGAGTGTAGAAGTAATTACCAATCCCGGTGCAAAATATGATGCACAGGGTTTAGGTGGTATTATAAATATTATTTTGAAAACAAATAATACAAAAGGCTACAATGCAAGTATTTCTCTAACAGGCGGAACAAGATCAGAGAATGGATCTTTTAACTTTAATGAACGTAATAATAATTTTGGAGTAAGTGCTTTTTTTAGCGGTAATAAAAGATTGCCGTCTAATACCAGCAGTAATAATTACCGGGTTACGACGGTGGATAATACGATTAGCACTTTAGATCAACAGTCTAATAGCAGGTATATAAGGCAGGGCTACCAAACCGGTGCGGGGTTTGACTGGACCTATAAAAAATTAAATAATTTTTCTGGTAATTTTTCTTCCAATCTATTTGAATCTAACGGTAATGGCTATACTAACCAATTGCTTCGGCAGGATATTAGTAATACTGGATCAATTGCTTCTTTAATTAATTCAGGTAATAAATATGTATATAATGGAATTGATGCAGGTTTAAATTACAAACGAACTTTCAAGAAAGAAGGCCAGGAACTGGACGCAGGTTTTAACACCAGTCCGGGTAATAATAATGGTCATTCCTATTCAGAACAATATTTTTTACAGCCTGATTCATTGTATTATGGAACCAGGTCCTACAATCCTGCTAAAACTACAGAGTCTCAATTCACCATTGATTATACACAACCTTTACATCAGGATATAACGTTAGGCGTTGGTGGCAAAATAAGCAGTTATAATATCAATAGCTCTTCCAATGTAAACAGTTATCAGCCTTTTGTGAAAGATTATTTCCAGGATAGTTCCTTATCCAATAATTTAACATACAAACAAAAAGTATATGCCACATATGCAGAACTAAGTTTTCCGGTAGCAAAATTATTTGATGCAAAAATTGGCGGTAGGTATGAGCGGACAGAAATCAATTCTTACTTTTCCAATGCACAGCAACAGGTAAAAATCCCCGGTTACAATACTTTTGTTCCCTCCTTATTTTTATCAAGAAAGATTGGCGAGAACCAGAGTATAAGAATTAGCTATTCCAAAAGAATAGAACGGCCGGAATATGATGATTTGAACCCTTTTATTAATACCTCAGATCCTAAGAATCTATCTACCGGTAACCCATACCTGCAACCTGAGATAGGTAACAGGTATGAATTAGGCTATAGTAACGATTTTGGAAAAATAGGTTCTGGTATGATCAGTCTTTTTTATCGCACCAATGATCATGATATCCAGCCTTACATCTTTTATTATCCTTCTTACCTCGTGGGTGATTCTGTCTACACAAATGTTTCTGTAAGCACCCGGCAAAATATCGGTAAAGAGAATAATGTAGGTTTAAACCTTTTTGGAAACTTTCACTTTACGCCAAAATTAGATGTAAGAACGAATGCATTTTTCTTTTGGCGACATACTATCAATGCAATTGATACAGGATACGATAACAATAGTTTTAATTACCGACTTAATATTAATGCCAGTTATCAATTTACTAATACCCTGGTTGCAGAATTTTTTGGAAACTTCAGTTCAGCCAGGCATGAGGCGCAGGGAACTTATCCATCATTTACTTATTACAGTCTTGCCATCCGTAAACAATTCTGGAAAAAGAAAGGCAGCCTGGCACTTACTGCTACCAACCCTTTCAGCGAATATCTAAATCAAAAGACAATTGTAAAAGGAACAAATTTTACAGTAAATGGTGAAAGAAAAATTCCGTTCCGGTCTATAGGTTTAAACTTTACGTGGAAATTTGGAAAGCTTGAATTTAAAAAGAAAACAGAAGATAGAGACACAAACTTAAGTGCACCTTCAGGAGTTTAATTTATTATTTGCTTTCCGGTATTTTCCAAACGGGATTTTAATTAGTGATTTGAAATTGGCATTGTCATTTTTTTGCATATAAGTATCTACTCCAAATATTAGTTGCTCGTCAGGCATTTTTTGAAAAGTGCCAAACATCCGGTCCCATATACTTAATACATCTCCATAGTTAGAGTCAGTATAAGGTTGCTGATAATGATGATGCACATGATGCAGATTAGGAGTTATAAATACTACACCTATCACGGAATCTAATTTTTTAGGCAAACGGTAATGCATATGTGCAAAAAGGGTAGTGACCGTTTGTATGATCTGTCTTAAAAGCAAAGCCCAAAAAAAGGCACCTGTTAAAAAGACCCACAATAAAGTAAAGGAAAGCCGTATAAAATTTTCTCCTGGATGTTCTCTTAAAGTGGTAGATACATCTACAACGCTATCACTGTGATGTACAATGTGAAACATCCATAAACGCTTAACCTTATGCATAATTACATGATAAATATATTCTCCAAGATCAAGCAGAATGAAAGTGGCCGAGAACATCAAGAGAAATGCAATAAAATGATGATTGTGGAAAAAGGGAAAACGACGCAGATGCAACTGGTGCAAAAGCCCAAAATGATTTACTCCTGTCCATTGAATAGTTTTTACAAATGCAAGGCCAAGCAATAGTTGTACAGGTATATTTGTAAAAATGAATCCTGCATTTAAAAAAGCATGCCGCCATTTTTTATAATTAAAAGCCAGCCCTGCAATATTCTCTATATTCCAGCAAATAAATAACAGGCCTGCAAATAATGATATTTGCATTGGGTCAGAATATTTATCTATAAAATGCAACCAGTGATGCATACAATTATTTTACTTTTTTAAATGTCATGTTTTGTCCGAATACAGAAAAATGCCAATAGCCTCTCACTTTCAATAAACCCTCATCTGTAAGCCATGCCTTTGCATTCCATTCTTTTCCTGAACTGCTGTCGTAAATAATACCATCCAGCCATTCGTCATCCTCTTTATTATATGTAAGATTTCGCAATGCTTCCATCCCGATTATTTTCCTTGTTCGAAGTGCTTTATCCTTATTTTTTTCATCCAGTCGTTCATTCATCGGTTTGCTTTTATCATCTGTGTCATCAAACCAGATCACCTTTGCTTTAAAATCTTTATTAGCTTTATATATTTCTACTTCTAAATTATTATCGCTGCTCATCCATTTACCTGCAATAGCATCTTCACGGCTTTGGGCAAATAAGGCCTGTGACGAAAAAATAATTAGTAACAGGAATGGGATTGGTTTTTTAAGAAACATATAATGTATAAATCGAGCTTTCTTTTTTATTTAGAGTACAAGATGAAGCGATATCGCAACCTGTCAGGTTAACTGGTGGTTAATAAACAAATAATTCTAAGAAATACAGAATTGTTACAGAATTTGCTGATAGGTTTACCATGTTTTCCAATACAATATTGTCTCATTATTCAGTTTGAAAAGATAAATCCATGCAAAAAGTATTCCTGGCAATTTTTATTTTTATTTCTAATTTTTGTTATTCACAAAACAAAATAGATTCTGCAACAATAAGTAATGATACTAGGCCGGTTAATGAAAAATCTGAATATCGTCATTCAGTAAGGCCTTATATTCTTCCGGCTGTTTTTATTGCTTATGGATTTGCGTCTTTAGGTCATAATACACTCCATACATTAAATACAACTACAAAGAATGAATTGAATGAAGATCATTCAGGCTTCCATACTAAAGTTGATAACTATTTACAGTATTCACCTGCTGTTGCAGTATATGCATTAAGTGCTTTAGGTGTAAAGGGTAAAAATAATTTTCGTGACCGTACTGTTATTTATGCTATTACAACACTCTTTTCCACAGCTATGGTTGTTCCTTTAAAAAAAATTACGAAAGAACAAAGACCTGATGGCTCTGGCTTTAACTCTTTCCCTTCTGGACATACCACTACTGCATTTGCAGCGGCAGTTTTTTTACAACATGAATATAAAGATATATCACCATGGTATGGCATTGCAGGGTATGCAGCTGCAACAGCAACCGGTATTTTACGACTATATAATAAGAAACATTTTGTAGGTGATATTGTCGCAGGTGCTGGTTTTGGAATTCTTTCTACAAAGCTTGCTTATGCGGTTTATCCCTTTGTTAAGAAAAAACTTTTTAAGAATAAAATTTCAAATGCTGCTTTTGTTCCTTACTATCAGCAAGGTGGTGGCGGTCTTGCAATGATCTATAATTTTAATAAATAAAATCTGTCTAATGAAATTGAAAATATTTTTTTCAGCTGCCATTTTTATTTTATTTATTATATGTGATTGTTTTGGGCAAAATGCTGATACAACAAGTCTTGAATTACAAAAAAATGAAAAAGCCTATTTTCTTAAAAATGGCGAAACAATTATTTGTAAGAAACCTAAACCTTTTTCTTTTATTACTCAATTACCAAAGGTTACAGGTCCAATGCTGTCCACAGCGTTTAGTAAAAAAAGTATTAAACCCTGGTTGTTGATTGGCGCTACTACTGGTGCATTATTACTGGTAGATGAACCAATTGCAAATAATGTACAGCAATTTTCAAAAGATATTCATTTACATTCCGAAGAGAGCAATAAAATATTGTGGAGTGTCAATATTGGAAAAAAAGCTACAACCATTTTAAAAGCGCCTGGTAATATCAACACCGCTTTTTATCAGATCGGACAGGGTTTCCCGGGTCTTATATTTGCTGGCGGATTATTTATCTCCGGGAAAATAAATCATAATTATAGAAGCCTTAGTACTGCAAGCCAGTTAACAGAAACTTTTTTACTAATGGGAATTACCACGCAGATATTAAAAAGAGTTACCGGTAGACAAAGCCCCGAACCGGGTAATGAAAATTCAGGGAAATGGGCACTATTACCCTCTTTTAAAAATTTCCAAACCCATACCTCTAAGTTTGATGCATTCCCTTCAGGGCATCTTGCAACGTTAATGAGTTCGGTTACTGTTTTCGCTCAAAATTATCCTGAAAAAAAATGGATACTGCCTGTTGGCTACTCTGTAACCGGCCTGGTTGGTTTGGCAATGATAAATAATGATGCACATTGGGCAAGCGACTATCCGTTAGCGATAGGGCTTGGATATTTATGTGCCCGAACCGTTGCACAAAAAAATATAAGAGTAGGACGGAGGTCAGTTTTCAATAATACAAATCATAAAATATCGTACACGGTACAATATTTTGATGGCCATATTTTGCCAGAATTTATTTATAGAATGTAGCCTGGTGTAAATAAAAAGCTGGAGAAAAAACTTATGCTGTTCCCGGATATACCTCCAATGCTTTTTCTAAACAATCCATTGCTTTATTTATAGCATCAACATTTAGAACATATGCAAGACGTACTTCTTTTTTGCCAAGACCGGGCGTACTGTAGAATCCTGTAGCCGGTGCCAGCATTACCGTTGCACCTTCGTATTCAAAAGATTCAAGTAACCATTGACAGAATACATCACAATCATCTATCGGCAAACTTGCCATAGCATAAAAAGCGCCACCGGGATTTGGACAGAATACTCCCGGTATGGCATTCAGTCTTTTTACAATTGTATCACGCCGTAGTTTATATTCAGCTTTTGTAGTGTCAAAATAATTATCAGGCAGGTCTACTGCAGCTTCGCCTAATACCTGCGCATAAAATGGTGGACTTAATCTTGCTTGTGCAAATTTCATTGCAGCATTAAGTACTTCTTTGTTTTTTGTGATAAAAGCTCCGATTCGTCCACCGCAGGCACTGTATCTTTTACTAATAGTATCCATTAATATTACATTCTGCTCAGCACCTTTCAGATGCATGGCACTTGTGTGTGTCCCTTCATAGCAAAACTCCCGGTAGGCTTCATCAGCGAATAAAAATAGCTTATGTTTTATTACGATCTGTTTTAATGTTTCCATCTCTGCAGCGCTATATAAGTAGCCGGTAGGATTGTTTGGGTTACAAACAACTATTGCTTTTGTTTTTAGAGTAATTGCTTTTTCAAAATCCTCAATGGGCGGTAATGCAAAACCTGTTTCAATACTGCTGCCAATGGGAATTACATTCACGCCAGCCTGTATGGCAAAGCCATTATAGTTTGCATAAAACGGTTCTGGTATTATCACTTCATCTCCTGCATCAAGGCAGGCCATAAAACCAAATAAAATAGCTTCACTTCCACCGGTAGTTACAATAATATCATTGGCAGTTACATCAATATTATTTTTGGCATAATACTCCACTAATTTTTTACGGTAACTTTCATTGCCGGCGCTGTGGCTATATTCCAGTACGTGAATATTACAATTCTTTACAGCGTCTAAGCATGATTGTGGTGTTTCAATATCCGGCTGGCCAATGTTAAGGTGATAAACATTTATTCCTTTCTTTTTTGCAGCTTCAGCATATGGCACCAGCTTGCGGATGGGAGAGGCGGGCATGTGCTGCCCACGATGGCTTATTTGTAACATGAAGCAA
>JBDSIB010000152.1:0-18356 GCA_039918155.1 Ferruginibacter sp. | reverse complement strand
GTGCATTGGTAAGCAGGTACGAAAAAGGAGAAAGATTACCTCCTCAATCAAGTTTACAAAAGTTTGCAGAAACACTTGATATTAAAGAAAGTGTTCTAACTAAATATTGGCTGGCAGATAAGATATGGGAGCAAATAAAGCCATATGCTGAAGCGAAAGATGCTATTGCATTAGTAGAAGAAGGAATGATTGAATATAAGAAAGCTGTAAAGGCTCCGTTACCATCTTCTTTAAAAAAAATATTGGGAGAAGCTGATGACCTTAAAAAAGAGATAAGGAAACATCATCCATTGAACAATTCTCAGTTAAATAAACTGAATGAATATTTCAATACCAATTATACTTATGAAAGTAACCGAATTGAGGGCAATACATTATCACTACAGGAAACTGCTTTGGTTGTAAATAAAGGAATTACTATCTCTGGAAAATCAATGAAGGAGCACCTGGAAGCAATTAATCATGCTGAAGCTTTGGAGTATATACAGGATCTTGCAAAAGGCAAAACTGTGATTTCTGAAAAACTTATTAAAGAATTGCATTTTCTTATTTTAAAAACTATTGATAAAGAAAATGCAGGAAGATTCCGTTTGTCAGATGTTCGTATTACCGGGAGTAAGCATGTACCTGCATCACATTATGATGTGCCATTGGAAATGACTAAGCTTTTGCAATATTATAATTTACATAAAAATAACCTGCATCCTGTTTTGCTTGCAGCAGATATGCATTGGATGCTTGCTGGTATTCATCCTTTTATTGATGGTAATGGAAGAACAAGCCGGTTATTAATGAACCTTTTACTTATAAATAAAGGATACGTAATTGCGAATGTAAAAGGTGATATTACAAGCCGGCAGGAATATTATAAAAGCCTGGAAACAGCCCAGGTAAACCTTGATACAACTGCCTTTCGCAGTTTGATAGCACAAACGGTGGTAGATGGTTTGCGTGAGTACAGTTCTCTTTTGGGAACTGCTAAAAGTAAAAAGGGTACTCTAAAAAAATGAGGCTCATTTTTATTTAATAAATTATTTTTTTATAAATCAACAATTATATTTCCGTTGCTGTTTTTAAAAACCGTTGTCAAAGTTTTGGAACCATCTGCAGCTTTTCCTGCGCCTTGTGGATCAAATTTAGAAATAGGAGAGAGTAGCGATGTTATATTTGACTGAAGTTGCATCGCATTACCATTCACTGAAATTTTTTGTTGACCATCAAAACCATGAAATATTAAAGCGATGTTAGTGAATTTAGAATTCATCTGACCATCAGCTTTTTCAAAAATTATTTTATTTGTTGCAGGGTCGTAAGTAATATTTCTTTTGTAATAACTTCCTTTTTCATATTCAAAAGATTTCCCATCATCTTCATAATAAGTATAAGTGTTTTGTATGGCGCCTTTGTAAATATGTAATAGCAAAGTATCAGAAGGCGCTATAGCAGTTGATTGCACCAATGTCTGCATTGGAATGATACTGCTTTCTTTTACATACACTGGTAATATCTGCGCTTTTAATTCAATGATTTCCTCTTTGCCGCCATCTTCTTTTTTATCTGTGTACAAATTGTACCAATTGCCTTTTGGCAAATAAATTTTGGTAAAATCTTTTCCACTTTCTACAGGTATCACCATCATAGATGGACCAAATAAAAATTGGTTTTGAAAATCAGGTTTATAAATATTTGCATCAAAAGTATTGTCTATTGCTAACGATCTTACAACGGGTAAACCTGTTTGAGTTGCCTCGTAAAAAGTACTATAGAGATATGGCATTAATTTATAACGAAGACTGATATAGTTTCTTGATATCTCTGTTACCTCTTCACCAAAAGTCCATGGTTCAGATGATTTCGTATTAATGGCAGTATGATTTCTAAAGTAAGGAAAGAAAGCACCTAATTGAATCCACCTTGCGTACAAGCCAGAAGTAGGGTTTCCGGTAAAGCCACCAATATCCATACCTGTAAAAGGAACGCCACTTAATCCAAGACTGTTTAATAATCTTACACCTGCAAGCATGTGATTATCCTCTGAGCGATTATCGCCCGTCCAAATAGCTGTATAACGCTGCAGGCCTGCATATCCAGCACGTGTAAGTACAAATGGTCTTTCATTTGTTGCAGCTTTTGCTCCTTCATAACTGGTACGGGCCATTAAAGATCCATACACATTATGTGCTTCCATGATAGTGCCTTTCCTTCCTTCAAAATCAAACAAAACATTGTTTGGAATTTTCTGTCCCCAGGTAGCTATTTCATTCATATCATTCCAGATACCACTTACTCCATTGTCTGCAAAAAATTTCATTTCTCCACGCCAAAAATTTCTTCCTTTTTCACTCGTAAAATCGGTAAAGTTGCACCAGCCTGGCCATACCTGTCCGGAATAGTTTTTGCCGTCACTATATTTTATAAACACACCATCTTTCAACCCTTTCTCATAGGCAACTGCACCGGGTTCAATTTTAATTCCCGGGTCAACAATTACTGTTGTTCTAAAACCCATTTCTTTCAACTTAGACGTCATTTGAATTGGATTAGGAAAACGTACTTTATCCCAGGTAAAAAGCTGATAGCGATCCATGTAGTGAATATCAAGCGTAATACCATCTGCAGGAATTTTTTTCTCTCTCAATGTTTCTGCAATCCGCATTACTTCTGTATCAGGATAGTAACTATAACGGTTTTGCTGATAACCCAAACTCCATAAAGGCGGCATTTTCATTCTGCCTGTTAAATAAGTGTATGACTTTATAATATCAGCAACTTTGGTATTGTAAATAAAATAATAATTCATTTCACCATTTCTTGCACCAAAAGATGAGAACCTATCATTGCTTGCACCAAAATTAAAATCGCTTTGAAAAGTATTATCTAAAAAAATACCATAATTAAGACTATCGTGAATACCAATGTAAAATGGAATACTTGAATAAATAGGATCCTGATCTACCTTATAACCGAATGCATCAGTATTCCAGTTGGTATAACCGTTTCCTTGCCTGTCAAGGTTACCGGTTTTCTCTCCAAGGCCAATAAATCGTTCATTCTTTTGCATGTGCCGGTAAGCTGTAACTTCTGTGCCTGCCCAGGAAGTATTTAAGCCACTTTCATCTTCGTTTATCATGCGACCATCAATAGTGTAATAAGAAATAGCAAAAGGCTTTTTTTGTATCACAGCTTTCAGCGAATCTGTTGTAATGGTTATTTGATCAGTACCATTTTCTATTTTTACTTTAGTTTTTTCCGGACTACCAACAACGGCATAAGAAAGATCTTTTTTTAAAGGTTGCTGATCTATTCTTACTCTTATAATATCCGGTGCATATACAGTAATAGTTGCGAATGCATTTTCTGTAGTAACAGAAATAGTATTGTCTGCAGTTTTTACGCTTTTAATATTACCGATATTTTTTACCGGACTTTGAGCTTTTAGTAAAGTGAAATTGCAAAAAAATGCAAAAGAGAAAATTACTAAAAGCCTGGCTGCTTTAATTTTTGGTATGTACACTTTTTCTTTTTTTTAATGAAAAATGAGCGGTAATTATAATAGTAATGTATGTTTAAGTATTAGACAATAATAGAATACTGGTTGTCATTTATGCATATATTTTTTACTGATTTCATCATATTGTAAAATAAGATCGTTTGTTTTACCATCCCAGTCAAATATTTTTTCCCAGGTGCTTAATGGTTCCCAAATAAAAGTGCCTTTACCTTTATTTTCCGGCAGGTTAAAAACAATATCATTTATTTCAGTTTTTAACTGTGAATATTCTACAACGATCACATCTTTATGATACCTGTTTATCAGATCCATTAAATTATTTCTGAGATCATCAGGCGTACCATGCCATTTTGGATAATAAGATTCGCCGATGATATCAAAATGAACACCCCGGTTGAGCATACGATTTAAAAAGAAAACCGACTCATCATTTTGGCCGCCTAAAGCAATGTGCAGTAGCATGACGGTTTTTGGCGAAATCTCTTTTACTGCATTTGTGCCTGCAATAATTAATTGTGCAAGACTATCAGGATGATCTATTCTTCCATCAGGCCACATCATTCCATGATTTATTTCATTACCAATCTGCACCATATCTGGCAAAGTATTCTGTGTTTTTAATGCACTCATTACTGCTTTTGTATAAGCATACACAGAATCTTTAAGCGTTGGAAAAGTCAAATTTTTCCATGCCGCAGGCTTAAATTGTTTTCCGGGATCTGCCCAATAATCGCTGTAATGAAAATCAAGCAAAAATTTAAGGCCCGCAGCTTTTATTCTTTTTGCCATTTGTAATGTGTGTGCCAAATCGCAAAAGCCTTTACCTGGTGAATAGCCACTGTCTTTTTCAGGGCTGTGAAATATTCTTAATCTTATATAATTAAATCCATGATCTTTTAATATTTCCATGGCATCTTTTTGCACGCCTTTATCAGAAAATTTTACGCCTTTGGCTTCCAGTTCTGGTAAATAAGAAATGTCTGCTCCCAATATATTACCAACATCTGTTTTATTCTCTATTGAAGAAACAGCCTTCATACTTTGTGTTACGGCTGGAACTGAAAAAATATCTGTTGAGCCTTTCCATAATCCATTACTGGTTGCTTCAAACTGAATGGTGGAAGGGGTTTTGCCCGCAAGGATTATTACCTGTGCTTTACCGTTAAATAAATGCCGTTTTGCTGAAGTGTCATTGTATCTATCCTGTTCATGACTGCTTGGGTCGCCATTACCAACACCGATAATTTTTGCATCACCTTTAATTAAAAAGTGAATTAAGTTATTTGCATCCGGTACTTCTCTTCCCTGTTTATCTATCACACTTATGTTTATAATTGCTGCATCTTTTCCATCGGCAAGTATGGTTGTTTTATAAGGTGTTACTACAACTTCAGCAGGAGCGTCGGTTGTTTCTACTTTCGTAATTAATTTTCTACCTTTTTTGTAAGCAACAGCCTCCAATGTACCTGGTTCATAATTTACACTCCATTGTAAATGGCTGTTGCGTGGCATATCTTTTTTGCCAAGACTTTTTCCATTTAAAAACAACTCTACATTATCTGCATTTGTATTTACCCATACATCAATTGGCAGGCCTTCTTTTCCTTTCCAGTTCCAGTGTGGTGAAATGTGCAGCACATCTTTATCGCTCCACCATGATTGATAATAATAATAAATATTTTTTGGAAAGCCACACACATCCATTATCCCAAAATGTGAACTGATATTTGGCCATTGAAAAGGTGTTGGTTCACCACGATAATCAAATCCGGTCCATACAAAACCTCCCAACCAAAAATTATTATCTGCTGCAAGTGTCCACCATTTTTCCGCAGTGCTTGCCCACCATGGTGCGGTAATATCCTGGTCCGGCACATAAGCTCTTACGGTATCTTTTTCATAGATACCACGGGTAGTTACTGTGCTGCCCATTTCCGTTCCCAGGATAGGTTGTGTAGGATGATCTTTGTGATAATCTGCTACAAATGATTCTCTGTAATTAAAACCTCGTACAGGTATCACTTCATTTACTCCTTTAAAAGTATTGCCTAAATCTGCAGCATAAGTGGATATTCTAGTTGGATCTAATGCTGTTTGTTTTGCAATTAAAGTTTGTGCAATTCGCCTTCCTGTTTCAGTAGTTTGTATCCAGCCTTCTTCATTTCCTATCGACCATAAAAATACGGATGGATGATTACGATCCCGTTTTATTAATCTCTCGAATTGATCAATATATTCCGGGCTGCTGTTTAATAAACGTTGTTCATCTAATCCCAGCATTCCCAGGCTATCACAGGCTTCTAATAATTCCGGTGTAGGAGCATTGTGGCTGGTTCGTATTGCATTACTGCCCATATTTTTCAAAAGATATGTTCTGTAATATTGCAGATAATCCGGCATCGCTGATCCTACACCTGCATGATCCTGGTGATTATTGGTACCTTTTATTTTTATATATTTTCCATTTAGATAAACACCTGTATTCTTTATTTCGATTGTCCTTATTCCAATTCGGTTATTAATACTATCGATTATTTTTCCATTTTGTTTAATGACAGATATTACCCGGTATAAATAAGGATTTTCTAAATCCCATAAAACAGGTTTAGAAATATTCAGTTGCTGCTTTATTTTACTGTTCCCATTTTGGCTTATGCCAATAACCTGTTCTTTTGCCTGGGCTATTTTTTTACCGGTTCTATCCGTCAAGTAGGAATAAACACTGCACGATCCAGAAGAAAGATTTTGATTTTCAATATCAGCTTCAATATTTACAACCGCATTATTTTGTTTTACTAAAGAAGAGATAAAAATTCCATCATTTGCAAAATGAATATTGTTGTATTTATTTAACCATACATGCCGATAGATACCGGCACCTTCATAAAACCAGCCTTCATACTGAGTTGCATCTACTCTTACCGCAATAATATTTTCTGAATTATAATTTAAATAGTCTGTGATATCGTACTCTACGCCGAGGTAACCACTTTTATTATTGCCCAGATAAAAACCATTCACCCAAATATTTGCATCTCTGAATATGCCATCAAACTGAATTTGAAAACGCTGACCGGAATCTTTTGTATTGATGATGAATTGCTTTCTATACCAGCCAATACTTGTTTCGGGATATAAGCCACCAACTGGTTTATATCCATGAGATTGCACATGAAAATTTGGACTGTTTGCAAAAGGTAACTCCACTGCCCAATCATGCGGAAGATCTAATTTTCGCCAATCGTCATCATTAAATTTTAATCCTAAAGCAGTACCATCCGTTTTGCCAGATTTAGAAAAAATAGCGGCAATGCCATAATTAAAATCCTTTGAAGGATCGGAAGCATTACCAAAATGGAATTTCCAGTCATCATCAAAGTTTATTTTTTCTCTCTTTTCAATTTGTTGTGCAATACTATTTAGACAAAATAATATTCCAATAAATAAAAAATAAAACTGTTTTATCATGTTATCTATTTAAATGCATTTAAAGCGCTAGTTGGTTTACCTGAATTGTCAAACGCTCCCAGCGAATAGCCCTGCCAGTTATTATATGCTTCAGGTTCCCAATAAAAGATGCCGAGACATTTGTTACTGGTAATGGATGTTGCTTTCTGAGTTAAATCAGTAAGGAATGATTTACAGGCATCAGCCTGGTCCCAGCTCATTCCAACTTCACAAATCATTACTTCTTTATTATACCTTGATATCATGTCATTCATGTTAGCAAGGCATTGATTATTTAATGATGTATAATTGGTGGAATTGGGATACAGTGACATCCCAATCACATCCCAATGTGCGCCATTATTTTTCAGGCCATCAAATAACCAACGGAACAAACCATTATCAAATCCATTAGATACATGCACAACAACCTTAGATGTATTACTTACCGCTTTCACAGCATCATAACCTGCATTGATCAGCTTTGCAAAATTTAGCATATTCGTAGATGCTTTTCCTTCCGGCCAAAGCATGCCATCATTTGTTTCGTTTCCAACCTGCACCCATTCCGGCGTCACACCGTTTGTTTTCAAAGCATTTATCACATCTGTAGTATAATTTTTTACAGATGTTTGTAACGCTGTTATATCCTGTGAAGCCCAGGCTGCAGGCTTTGTTTGATGTCCGGGATCTGCCCAGGTATCGCTGTAATGAAAATCAATTAAAATTCGCATGCCTAGATTATTTGCCCTTACTGCTTTTGCTACTAAATCTGCAGTGTTGTTCCAGCCATCTGTTGGATTTACCCAGGCTCTCAACCGTATTGAATTCATTCCCAGGTTTTTTAAGAGCGATATTAATTCTGTCTGTGTATCAGCAGCATTATAAAACTTTATTCCGGAATTTTCCATTTGCGTAAGCCAGCTCACATCGGCACCTTTTGCAAAAGCGGCAGTGGATGTTGGTGGAGTAACCGGCGGAATAACAGGTGGTGGAGTAGGACTTCCTGATTTGGAGCAGGCACTAACGGCCATGCATAGTAGAAATACACAGCTCCATATTTTAAGAAGATTATTCTTTTTCATTTTGCTTATGATCAGGTTGGAAATTTTTACGGTGACAGTCAAATACATATTGTATAAAAATACGTAAATGAAAACTGCCCTTTTTAGGAGGGCAGCTTTTATTTAAAATAGTTATTTTATTATTTTACGGAAAACTTGCCTGTTACAAAATTTACAGAAAGTTTATATGTTCCACTTGCTGCAGGAGCAGGAAAATTCTGACCAAGATCATAGCCGAAACTTCCGCCGGCAGATAACCCTGCAACAGAATTATCAGCAACTGCATATTTATGATCCCAGCTCCCATTTACAGGTAGTAACAAATATTGATTACCACCAACAAATGGTAATGAAAGTTCAAACACAGAAGAATTAATCCTGTTCAATTGCTGACTTGGAGCCGGAACAGGATTTCCCCATCCACCAGGTGTTGCATCGCCAACAATAAATAAATTATCAGGCAATACTCCGGTAAAAGGAGTTACTGTAAACTTACCTGTCTGGAAACTAAATATCAAAGTATACCAACCTGAAGTGGCAGGTGCAGGAAAGTTCTTTGAAAGATCATAACCAAAATCGCCACCAGCCGAAAGACCCGTAACACCAGCATCGTTTACAGCATACTTATGATCCCAACTTCCGTTAACCGGTAATAGCAAATACTGGTTGCCACCGTTTAAATTAAATACACCACCATAAGTTACTGAATCCAATTTTGCAAATTCCTGTGTAGGAACTGCAACAGGGTTGCTCCAGCCACTTTGGGTAGCATCACCTACCAGGTATAAATGCCCTGATGTAGGCGGCATTACTTTTGGAGGAGTTACATAAGGGGTAGCTTTTATTGTAACTGAATTTGATTTGTACTGCTCATTATTATTTCCGTAGGAAGATAAAATGCGGGCTTCTACGTTATAAGGTTTGTTAAATGCGAATCCAAAGCCCAGCAATATTGCATTCATTTCTTTGTTAGTAAAGCTTGCTGAAAGTTTTCCGATAACTGTTTTAGTTACTGCTTTAGAAAAATTTCTGCCCGCAGAATCCAACTGTATCACGTACTTTTCTGCAGATGAATCAGTAGCATATTTTGCATCATTCCAGGTGAAAGTAACAGCTATCTTATTAGAATCTGCTGCAACAGGTGCAAATGTATTTGTAGATGCCACAAGGGTTGGTGCAGTACCTGTTCCAAATACTGTAATGGCGTCTTTCTTATCGCAGGCGGTAAAAGCAACTGCTATTAATAGTATGGCTATAAAAGCTTTAAAAAGTTTGTTCATGATTATTATTTTTTTTCCAAAAGATTTTATGTCTTATTGTTTTGTAACTGTGTATTTGCCTGTTTTAAAATTTAAAACAATTTTGTAAGTGCCAGAAGAGGAAGGCCCGGGAAAATTATCTCCGAGATTATATCCAAAAGAACCACCATCTGCAGTTGCTTTTGTTTTATCTACTGCATATTTGTTGCTCCATGATCCAGCATCAGGGAGAATTAAAAATTCATTCCCTCCAATTAATGGAATGGTTATTTCCCAAGTGGTGCTGCTGGTTTTTGTGAATTTTTGATCACCTATACCATCTGGTGCAACGGAAGTAGTATTATTCCATCCCCCGGCAGTAGCGTTTCCAATAATCCAAAGATTACCGGTAAATGGAGTTACAACTGTAACATCAAGGTATGGTGTAATAGTAATTTTTACAACATTTGAATAAAGGGGCAATGAGTTGGCAACACCTATAGAAGATTTGATTCTCATCTCAAAATTATGTGGAATATTTTCTAACCAATTTGCTAATAAACCATTTAGTGCACTAACTGATAATGTAGTAGATAGGTCTTTTGAAATTACCTGCTCTTTTAAAAATGGACTTTTAAAATTTGCTCCGGTTGTATCTACCTGCAAAGTATAAGACACATCCTGAGAGCTAAGGCCAGTTGTAAACTGATAGTTTGGATTTGTCCAGTTAAAAGTAATGGCAGTATTATTTTTATCAGCAATATTAAGCACCATCGCATTTGTAGTTGATGCTGTTAAAGCAGGGGCTGTGCCATTTACGTAAGACACTTGTGTTATTTCTTTTTTACAAGCCGTAAATACAACTACAGTAAGTAGGATGAAGCTTATAGTTTTAATTAAATTTTTCATATTTCAAACAGTTTTATTTTATATTAAAATCCTGTGTTTTGTTTTAAAGTTGGATTGGCTGAAAGATCATCAGCAGGAATGGGATATAAATTATATTTGCTATCCACTGCTGTGCCTGATGCTACACCACCTTTCCATGCCCATAAGTATGCGCTCGTAGTAAATTCATTATAACGAATTAGATCAGTACGACGGAAACCTTCCCACATTAATTCACGACCTCTCTCATCTAAAATATAAGGCAGTGTAAGCTCTGCAGAAACTGCAGCATTTGCATCTGTAGGTCTTGCTCTTACAGCCAATTGTTTCAGGTATCCTAATGCAGTTGCATTATCGCCACCTTGTCCGCCTCTTACTACTGATTCCGCATAGATCAAATAGGTTTCTGCCAATCTGAAAATGGGAAGATCAATACTGGAAAAAGTATTACCATTATCAATATTTGGGGCAATTACACCCGCTCTTGTCACATTTCTGAATTTAGTAGAAGAATAACCTTGGGTTGCATCATCCAGCAGAACAGTCATTATTTTATTTTGGCCATTTGTATAAAACTGTCCACGAATATCTGCCGGATCAAAAAGATCTACAAATTGCTCGGTAATTCTTATACAACCCCATGTACCACTACAGCCTGAAATATTGCCAGGTACTGCTGCGGGTCCATGAATTAAAAATGTAGTGCCTCCATAGGTCTGCGTTGCAATACCATCGTAAGGTGCTGTCCATATAAATTCATCAGTATTCAAATTATTATCTGCCAGCATTAGCTGTTTGTAATCGCTATGTAAGGTGTACCCAGCGGCTAGTACTTTATTACAGTACGTGATGGCATCAGTATATCTTTTAGTGCCTGTATACACTTCAGCATTTAGGTAAAGCCTTGCCAACAATGACCATGCTGCTGCACGATCTACACGACCATATTCATTTGATTTTGGAGCAGGAAGTACATTTGCCAGATCCAGCAATTCTTTTTCTATGTAATTAAACAAAGCTACACGCCCAACCTGCTTTGGAAAAAAAGTAGAGCCAATCTCTGATGAATCAGTTACCAATGGAGGATTTCCAAAAAGGTCCATTAATACCCAGTAATGATATGCCCTTAAGAAACGGGCCTCATTTTTATAGTTTTTAATATTATCAGCATCTGTGCCTGAAATATTACGGCCTGCAACTTTTGCATCTGCAGACTGCTGAATGAAATTATTAGCTAAAGTGACTGCGTAAAAAGAACGATAGTAACTACATTTTACTGAGAAGTTAACACTAGTCCAGTTCATTTGGTGAATGCCTATAGGATCCGTATTTCCATGGTAAGTCCAGCCAGCTTCATCAGTACTCAAACATTGCAAGTACCAAAGATTCCTGTAAAAATCAGAGTTGCCTGCATCACTTATAATTTGTGAAGGAAGATCACCACTACCAGAGCCTTGGCTTCCGGTAGTTAGCATTACACCATATACTTTTGCCAGTGCTTGCTTATATCCCAAAGGCGTGGCAAACACCTGGTCAGCAGTTATATCATTAGTTGGAGTAAGATCCAACTTTTTTGTACAACTCGTCAATATGACCATGGCCGATATTGAAAGGATGAAGATTGATTTTATTTTTTTATTTTTCATAATGTTTTTTTCAATTTGTATTTTAGAAGTTAAGGTTTGCACCTAAAGAGAAAATCCTTGGCCGTGGATAAAGATTATTATCAATACCATTTCCAACTTCAGGATCAAGCCCTTTGTATTTTGTAATAACAAATACATTCTGCGCATTTAAACTTAATCTCAAAGAAGTTCTGCCATTATTACCTATAGCTCCAACATTGTATCCAATAGATGCATTATCCATTCTTAAAAAAGAAGCATTTTCTAAATAATAATCACTAAAGCCTTGTATGTCGGTTACCCCCGAAAATTTAGTATCAAGATAATTTACAGAGCCGTTGTGAATTGTATATGCATCCAGTATCTGAGTAAGTTTACCCATATTACTATATACATTATTATACACATAATTGTTGAAATTTGCTCTTAAAACAAATCCTGCATTCCATTTTTTATACGTGAAATTAGAACTGAAGCCAAAGAATAAATTTGGATCTGGCGCTTTACCTAAATATTTATCATTTTCATTGATGATACCATCTCTGTTCAAATCTTCAAAAAGTCCTTCGATAGGTTTGCCATCCTGATCATATATCTGGTGGTATAGTTCAAATGTATATTTAGGATAACCAACCTGGCTGTATTGAATAGGACCATTCACACCCGCTGCGCCACTACCAGGAGCGCCTGCGTAGGTAAGGTCTTTAGGAACCACTGTAAGATTTGTAATAGTGTTCTTGTTATAAGTGGCATTAAAATTAAAATCCCAGGTGAAATTTCTCGTTTGAACAGGTATAACATTAAGGCTGAATTCAACCCCTTTATTTTCCATATCACCGATATTTTTTAATACATACGCACTAAAATTAGTAGCTACAGGTACTGCAACCACATTCAAAAGGTCGGTTGTCTTTTTTAGGTAAAAATCTACACTACCATTTATTCTATTATGTAAAAATCCATAATCTAACCCAGCAGTATATCCTGTAGTTTGCTCCCATTTTCTTGTTGCGTCATAGCCACTGGGAGCATATGTGTAAGTATAGTTATTACCGAATTCGCTAAGAGAATTCGGGCCGCTTAAACCGTAATAAGATAAATAAGAATAGTTGTCAATTCCATCCTGTTGGCCATTTACGCCATAACCTAATCTTAATTTAAGATCAGACACCACTTTACTATCCTTTAAAAAAGATTCATTGTTGATCTTCCATGTAAATGCTACTGATGGAAAGTTTGCATATCTGTATGCAGGTGCAAATCTTGAAGAACCATCACGACGTAATGTTGCAGTGAGATAATATTTGTTTGCGAGTGAATATTTTAATCTTCCAAAATATCCCAGCAACGTATTTTCTGGTTTGTTAAATGCAAATACTGGGGAAGTTGTACCAGCAATTGTATCCCCTTTTGCATTATACCCACGATAGTTGTAATAAGTTGCAGAGTAATTATTGTAAGTATAACCAGCAGTAAGATCTATCTGACTATTGATAGAAGGAAGTTCCTTCACATAATTCAGATAAAAATCTAACACTGAGTTTTGTTTTTTTGATTGACTGTAGCTTGAAGTTCCACCTATCCCAGATTTACCAATTACATAAGAATGGGCAGCACTGTCATTTACAAAATAGGTTCCTGTGCTCTTACTTACGTCATAGCCCAGGTTAAGGTTTGCATGCAATCCTTTTATAAAAGGAAGTGCATAATCAAATTTGATATTTCCAATGCTTCTTTTTGGAGCCTGATTATCAAAAGTTGACTTTAAAACTCCTACAGGATTATTTGGTCTGTTAAGTATCAGATCGCCGTTAGATTCAAGCCATTCGTAATAACCATTATATCTTGCACTTCCTGAGTAAATAGGTTGTGTGGGATCAAATTGTACTGCACCGCCAATTGCTCCCTGGTTTGCAAATCTTGTTTTTTCAATAGCGCCTTTCAGGTTAATATCCACTTTTAAAGTATTATTGAAAAATGTTGGATTTAAAACAATTGCAATTGAATTTTTTGCTAGGTTATCAGTTTTCAAAATGCCGTTTAAATAGCTATAACCTAAAGAAACACGATAAGGTAATTTTTTGATACCGCCGCTGATGCTGATGTTATTATCAGTAGAAACTGCTGTTTGATAAATAGCATCCTGCCAGTTAGTGTTATAAGTGCCTACCTGTGCTTTTTGTTTTGCATTTCCTAACGTACTTACAATTGACCGAACCTGGTCTCCTGTAAGAACATCAACTTCGCCGGTTTTATTTGCAATTGATGTTACTGTATTGAAGTTCAGTTTTAAATCGCCTGCTTTACCTTTTTTAGTTGTAATTACAATTACACCATTTGCTGCTCTGGTACCATAAATGGCAGCAGCAGACGCATCTTTCAAAACGGTAAAACTTTCGATATCATTTGGGTTTATAAAGCTTAGCGGGTTGCCGGCGCCATTGATACCTGATTGATCAAGTGGGACGCCATCAATTACAATAAGCGGATCATTACTTGCATTCAAAGAAGAACCTCCACGAATGCGGATAGTGCTTCCGGAACCAGGCTGGCCACCATTTGAAGTGATTGCAACACCAGGTACTTTACCTGCAAGCATTTGCTCTGGCGTCGTAATATTTCCTTTTTGAAAATCTTTTTCCGTAACTACGTTAATAGTACCCGTTAGGTCTTTCTTTTTACTGGTACCATAACCGATTACGACAACTTCATCAAGTTGCTGATTGGCCGGAGTCATGCTTAGTTCTACAAAAGATCTGCCGGCAAGTGGTATCTGCTGGGCTACAGCATTTACAGAACTAAATACCAGCACTGCATTTGCAGGTGCACTAATTTTAAAGGTACCATCGGCTGATGTTTGGGTGGCAGTTCTTGTGCCTTTAACCGTAACAGTTACCCCGGCCATTGCTGAGCCGTCCTTTGAATTGGTAACCTTGCCGGAAATAATTTGCTGCGCAAGAGCAGCATGTGAGCATAGTAAAATCAAAAATGCCACATACAATGTTTTGGAAAAAATGCTGTTGATTTTTCTCATAAAATGCAAGCGTTTGTTAATGTATGTAATAATAGAATGTGTATTTTTTACGCAATCGATTTGTGTAAAAGTTACACAATATAAAAAATTTAATTAAATAATAACTTTTCAGGCTAAAAAAAACGACTTTTAAACCGGAAAACTTATCCACTTATTTCTCCCCCAGTATCAATAAAACATGATTATTGTACAAATTGTTCATTAGAAATCAATCCCAGCCCACTTTTTTTTCTTCTTTTCATATTTACTGTAATTGAACTGGTATAATTTACCCGGACGGTGAGGTACATTTTGTTCAATCTCTTCCAGGTCTATCAGGAAATCCATAGAGAAGAATTTTTTGCGGAAGTTTCTTCTGTCCATTTTAAAACCAAGGATGGCTTCATATAAATTCTGCAAATCTCGTAAAGAGAATTTTTTAGGTAACAGGTTGAAACCCAGTGGGTGTTCCTGTACTCTTTTTTGCAGGCGTGCGTAACAGTTATTAAAGATTTCCTGGTGATCAAAAGCCATTTCAGAAATGTTCTCTACATCATGCCAGTGCAATTCATTATCCAAAATGTTGAGTTTATGATGCTGTACATTAATAAGAGAATAGTAAGCTACCGTTATAACCCTGCCGGCAGGGTGCCTTTTTATTTTGCCAAAAGTTTCCACCTGTTCCAGGTACACATCATTCAGGCCGGTACGCTGTTTCAAAATCCTGTAAGCGGCATCATCCAAATCTTCTTCGGGCCTGATAAGGTCTCCCAATAAGGTCCACTTGTCCTGATATTTTTTCAGATCACTCCTGATCAGCAATACCTTCAATTTGTTTTCGTCAAATCCAAAGATCACACAGTCTACAGATAATGCTATAGGATTACTACTTTGAATTTCACTTTGAATAGAAGAAAAACTTTTCACTTTTATCGCATTTAGATTTTTTGAATCGGTTACTTGTTTCAGCACTTGTATAAAAATTTTTAAGGGTTAGTTTTTGAAAAAGCTGGTGAAATTTCCTTTCCCATTTTGCCGCAGGCGGATGAAATATATGCCTGGTATAATGTTATTCAACTGGCTTTTTATCTCATACTGGTATTGGCCCGCAGACTGTTGCACATTCCATAGTTGTTTTACAACCCGTCCAGTTACATCGAGTACTACAAGAGATACAGTGCCAATTCCCGGAACGATGTAATCAATTATTGCAGCGGAACCAACAGGATTGGGAGAAATCTTAATACCGAAACCATCTTTAAGATTGGTAATATCTGTATTGCGGGATAAGGTGGTGAACTGAGATGTTACATAATTTAAACTGTTGGAAGCAGAGCAGTTAGCACTTACTCTCCAATCGTAACTGGTTCCCAATTGTAAATTATTTAGTTGATAATTAGAAGCGGTACTATTTGTTAGAACTGTGATCCAGTTTGAAGAAGTACTTGCTTTGTATTCTACTGTGTAAAATAAACCTGTTACAGTTCCCCAACTTAACGTGGCACTGCTGGTTGTAATACCAGTGGTTGCAAGATTGGTCGGAGTTGGTGCGGCATTTATATTTACTACAATTGCGGCTCTTACACTTTCACCGCAACTATTTGATTGCGTAACATAATACGTTGTTGTACCTGCATTTGCAGTAGTGGGCGTTGGTGCTGTACTACTTCCTATACCACCAGTGGCTGTAGTGTACCAGAGCAAACTATTTCCTGTTGCAGAAAGAGCTGATGCGGAATTGCCTAAACAATAATTTACAGGAGAAGTTACTGTTGGAGCATTTGGCTTTGAAGTAACCGTAACCGTGATAGAAGCCCTGGGGCTTTCGCAGGTAGCAGGAGTCTGACTAACATAATAAATAGTACTTCCTGCAGTAGCTGTGGAAGGAGTTGGTGCTGTAGCAGAACCCGTTCCCCCGGTTGCAGAAGTGTACCATAATAAATTTGTACCTGTAGCAGTAAGTGCAGAAGCAGATGCATCCTGGCAATAACTTACAGCCGATGTTACAGATGGTGCATTTGGCGCAGCGGTTATATTTACTGTGATGGCGGTTCTCGGACTTTCGCAACTGGCAGGTGTTTGGCTTACATAATAAATAGAGCTTCCTGCTGTAGCAGTAGATGGCGTAGGAGCTGTTGCAGAACCTGTTCCACCAGTTGCAGCAGTGTACCATAGTAACCCTGTACCCGTAGCCGTTAGTGCTGCTGCAGTTGTGTTTTGGCAATAAGTTATTGGGCTTGTTGCCGCAGGTGCTGTTGGTAAAGCAGCTATACTAACTGTTATTTTAGCTCTTGGACTTTCACCGCAGCTTTGTGTTTGAGTTACAAAATAATCAGTACTTCCCACTGTTGCAGTAGCTGGAGTAGGTGCAGTGGAAGAACCTGTTCCACCGGTAGCAGCAGTATACCATAATAAGCTGGTACCCGTAGCAGTTAGTGGTGCTGCAGTAGCATTCTGGCAATAACTTACCGGCGTTGAAACTGTGGGAGCTGCTGTGCCGGCTGTAATGTTTACAACAATAGCCGCTCTTGGACTTTCACAACTTGCCGGTGTCTGGCTAACATAATAAGTAGTAGTGCCAACCGTAGTTGTTAGAGGTGTAGGTGCTGTAACAGATCCGGTGCCACCGGTTGCAGCAGTGTACCATAAAAGATTTGTTCCTGTTGCAGTAAGTGCGCTAGCGGTTGAGTTTAAACAAAAACTTACAGGAGTGGATACCACCGGTGCAGCAGGTAAGGCAAGTACATTTACCAATATTGGCGTACGGGCACTTTCGCAATTAATAGTTTGACTTACATAATAAGTTGTAGTGCCTACCGCAGTTGTTACAGGCGTAGGTGCAGTAGCAGAGCCTGTACCACCCGTTGCTGTAGTGTACCATAATAATCCGGTACCCGTAGCCGTTAGTGGAACACTTGCTGCATTTAAACAATAATTTACCGGGGATGTAATTGTTGGTACAGCTGTCGTACATGCAGGTACCGTTACATAAATATGATATTCACCCGGTTGTAAAGTAATGGATTGTGTAGCGCTTGTTAATGTAAAATTATTTCCGGTTACACCGCTTATTCCGGCGCCTGTTCCATTGCTTATATAATTTGTCCAGTCGCCTGTATTTTGAAAAGTGATCTGTTTTGTTTGTGCAGTTACGTCCAGGTTTGCAACAACGGTCACTTTCTTTCCGGCTGCCGCAGGATCTGCGATCTGGAATATTTTGAAAAGATTGCCGGCTGCAAAGTCGTATGTAAATGAGGTACTGTTGAATACCGATGGATTATTTAACCTGAATTGAATAATACTATTATAAGTATCGTACAAATGTTTACGGTTAGGATCCAGCATGTATTCCCAATGCGGAGGCTTGCTGGCAACATTACTGCCGCCATACACTAATGATGTATCATAGCCTCTTTCTTCAAATTGCCAGATCATTTTTGGGCCGGGAACTGTGAAGAATACTGAAGAAGCCGCCTCTTCTTGCCGCAAGGCGGTAGCAAGATTTTTTACATTGTAGCTGCCATTACTGTTGCCAAATGCATGATTCTTAAACATTGTTCTTTCTTCATC
>JBDSIB010000151.1:0-7949 GCA_039918155.1 Ferruginibacter sp. | reverse complement strand
GTTCATTTTCATTTAAACTAAATATCATGGAACAACAATTTCAGGACATCAGTAACAAACAAAAGGCATCCTGGAATAAATTTTCTTCCGGATGGAGCAAATGGCATGAATCTCTTAACGACCACATGCAACCGGCATCAGATGGAATTATAAATTTACTAAAACCGGGCGGCTCACAAAAAATTTTAGATGTAGCTTCAGGCGCTGGCGAACCCGGCTTTAGCATTGCTGCAAGGCTTACCGACGGAAAAGTTATTATGACTGACCTGGCGGATGAGATGCTGAACTTTGCCCGTGAACATGCATCTGAAAAGAAGATCAGCAATGTTGATTTTAATGTATGTGATGTTAGCGAACTTCCCTTTGCCGAAAATAGTTTTGATGCCGTTAGTTGCAGAATGGGCTTTATGTTTTTCCCTGATATGCTTTTGGCTGCTAAAGAAATTTTTAGAGTATTAAAACCGGGCGGCAGGTTTGCAACTGCAGTTTGGACGGGCGCAGATAAAAATCCCTGGTTAACTGCTATTGCTGAACCCATAAAAAGGAATATGCAATTGCCTGATCAGGCAGCGGGAGTACCGGGCGTTTTTCGCTGCAGCCCGGATGGTTTGATGAAAGGAGTTTTTGTGGAGGCTGGTTTTAAAAATATTACCGAAAGCGAAGTGGGCTGTAAACTACAATGCGGAACGGCTGAAAGATATTGGCAGATGATGAACGAAATTGCAGCACCTATTGTATCAGCACTTGGTAAAGCAGATGATGCAATGATCAATAAAATAAAACAGGAAGTGATTGGATCGATCAATGAAAAACATGCGGATGGAAAATTGATATTGGATGGAAGTTGTCTTTTGATTTATGGGAAGAAATGAGGCTTTGTTCAAAACCCATCTATCCTTTAAAAAAAACGAAATGCTACATCAAATGACGTCATATTACATAGTTGCAGTTCTTATTTTGTTATCGCATTTATCTAGTGGACAAACAACGAAAACTATTTTTAATAAAAATCAATCTTTTGAAATTCTGAGTTTAAAAAAAGATTTTACAACGCAATCATCATCAACAGATAAAGACATTTGCAATGGCTGGACAATAAATAAGAAGTTTATACCCAGAATAATAAAAAAATGCAAATTTATAAGTGGCACCGAATGGGACTTTACTTTTGATTTTTTACCATGTATAATTAGCGGAGAACTGAAACAAAATGGCAATATATTTAAATATGAAATTAATGCAGGATCGTGGTTGTATATAAAATCGGCTGATACAACAATGATATTGGGTAATTATCAAAAAGAAAATAATAAATTTTTTATTTCGAATCCTTACTGACGAGCAATAGTTAAGACAATCACAGAACAAACCTACAAATGAACGTAAAAGATGCCTACAATGACTGGGCTGAACAATATGACAGCAACAATAATAAAACGAGAGACCTTGAGGCATTATCTCTAAAGGAATGTTTGCACAATATCGACTTTCAAAATTGTTTAGAAATAGGTTGTGGCACCGGAAAAAATACTGAATGGCTTTTGACGAAAGCAAAAGATATTATAGCCATAGACTTCTCTGATAAAATGCTGGAAAGAGCTGCGACTAAAATCAGATCAGAACAGGTTCAATTTATTAAAGCGGATATCAATGATGAATGGGATTTTACAAACCATCAGACATTTGACCTGGTCTCATTTAGCCTAGTGTTGGAACATATTGAAGACCTGAACAGGATTTTTGAAAAATTAAAAAATGTAGTAACAGATAATGGCTATGTGTATGTGGGAGAGTTGCATCCCTTTAAACAATACACAGGAACAAAAGCAAGGTTTGAAACAGTAGCAGGATTACAGGTGGTAACTTGTTTTAACCACAACATCTCCGACTTTACCAATGCTGCCAGGAAAAATGGTTTTAAAATATTGGATGTAAACGAGTATTTTGATAATAACGACAAAGCCGGCATTCCTAGAATTTTGACTTTAATTTTTCAGAAAGAAAAATTCAAAAAAGAAAGATAATAAACGGCTTATTTAAGATAATATAAAATTGGAACAATTCAAAAATTTCTCCTGCTTTCTCAGGCATAATATTTTACCTCATAAATAAAATTACCTTCATCAACCTTTATTTAAAGTGAACAATATTCCTTTCAAAATGTATAAGGATAAACTATTGTAATTACTTAAATAAAATCTTGTGAAAAATATATTGATCGTAGGCGCAGGCAAAGGCATTGGTTTAAAAACAGCTCAGTTACTGGCTGCCGAAAATAAGCTGTTCACTATTTCCAGAAATAGAACAGCAGAATTAGAGACCTTAAACACGACTTTTTACCAGTTAGATGCTGCAAATGAAGAACTGGATAGTTTGAATGATCTGCCGGAGAATATACATGGGCTGGTTTATTGCCCGGGCTCTATTAATTTAAAACCTTTCAACAGGTTGACAAGAAAAGATTTCCAGGATGATTTTAATCAAAATGTTTTAGGAGCAGTTGCTGTCATTCAAAAAGTATTACCCAATTTAAAAAAAGCTGGCGGGGCAAGTATTGTTTTATTCAGCACCGTAGCTGCTAAATTAGGAATGCCTTTTCATGCATCTATCGCTACTTCAAAGGCAGCGATAGAAGGTTTGGCAAAAAGCCTGGCAGCAGAATTAGCTGCATCTAAAATAAGAGTGAATGTAATAGCTCCATCTTTAACTGATACGCCGTTAGCAGGATTTTTATTAAGTACAGAAGAGAAAAAAGAGGCATCCAATAAACGTCATCCATTGCAAAGGATCGGCACTCCTGAAGAAATGGCAAGCCTGGTTTCCTTTTTACTCAACGACCAGAGCAGCTGGATAACAGGCCAGGTAATTGGTGTAGATGGTGGAATGGGAAGTCTAAAAGTTTAGAATAAAATATACAAAAGGGAGAATGTAAATTTATATTCTCCCTTTTATTTTCCAATTCCCAATAACTTATTCAAATTAATGATGTATTAAGCATTTTTTGATTTGCTGCCTACAGCAACCAATGCTACTCCCGCAACTATTGCTACTACACCGCCATACATCGGCCACTGCACTGTTTTATTTTCTTTTTTGTTGATCTGCACCGGGCCAATGTCAACAAGTTTCTTTTCCTGGGTAAAATTAAAGCTTTTAAAAACCAGCATTAAGATTCCGAGAGCTATTAAAATTATTCCTGCTATTTTCATAATATATATTTTAGCTGTTAGAGCCAATTATGGTGCCGCTAAAATAAACATGTAAAATAAGTTCATACATATAAACTTTGGGGAAATGATTACATAAAGTAGTCAGAAATGTCCACGCAGTCAGCCATCCAATCTTTAGCTTACAACCAGGCAAATCCGTTATGATAAAGTACTATTATGAACTATTGTTTCTAAATTTGGACAAAACTTAATTTTTTCAATACATGTAATAATATTTTCTAAATAACTTTTGATGCAATTAAATAATCTGGCAAATAATATTTCTACTATAAATAACTTCTGGACAGTGCAAGAGTGTGAAGATTTTATATCAAAAAGCGAAGCCATTGGTTATGAGCCTGCAACTATTGAAACAGAGAAAGGGCAGAAAATTATGGAAGCAGTTCGCAATAACCATAGAGTAATTTATACTGATGCTGTTCTTGCTGAAAAACTATGGCAACGGTTAAAGGCATTTGCGCCAAAGCAGATCGGCAACAGTAAAGCAGTCGGACTCAATGAACTTTTCAGGTTTTATAAGTACCAGGCAGGCCAGGAATTTAAACGACATAGAGATCAGAGCTATATTAGAAATGAATTAGAAGCCAGCTATTATACTTTCATGATATACCTGAATGACAATTATGAAGGCGGTAATACAAGCTTTAATAATTTGATCATTCAACCTAAGCAAGGGACTGCACTTGTTTTCTTACACGAATTAGAACATGAAGGTAATTCTGTAAAACAAGGTACAAAGCATGTTTTGCGTACTGACATTATGTTTCGACTTGAAGAATAGACATACAATATTTTAAAAAATCAACATAATTCTAAAAAAAACATGAATCTATATCTTGCTCTTACTATTCTAATTTGCTTATCAGCAGGATTTGCTTACATGAATCAACGTTTTTTGAAATTACCTTTTGTAATAGGACTGTTTTTTTTATCTACTATTTTATCGCTGTTTGTCATCAGCTCAAAATTGTGGCTGCACATACCTACTGAAGAATTTAAAACTTATATTGAACATGCAGATATTGACAAGATCATTCTCGATATCTTATTAGGCTTTTTACTTTTTGCCGGGGCATTGCATACCAAATGGAGTAATCTTAAAGAACAGATAAGAACGATTGCAACATTCGCCATCGGCGGTGTTCTGCTTTCTACATTGATCATTGCAGTATTTTTTTATTTTTTGCTGCAACTCTTCCATGTCGATATTAATTTTAATTATTGTCTCATTTTTGGTGCATTGATATCTCCTACCGATCCTATTGCTGTGTTAGGAATTTTAACGAAAGCAAATGTTCCTAAAAAAACAGAAAATATAATTGTGGGCGAAAGTTTATTTAATGATGGTGTTGGTGTGGTGGTATTTATTGCATTGTTAGATACTTTGAAGACAGGCGAATTTAGTTTTTCACACTTTGGATTTTTACTTTTACAGGAAGCATTTGGTGGCATATTGATGGGGTTGATTTTTGGCTACCTTCTATACCGCCTTTTAAAGTCTGTTGATCATTATGAAACTGAGATATTACTAACGCTTGCTTTTGTAATGGGCGGTTATACTTTTTGCAATCACCTGCATGTTTCCGGTGCCCTGGCAATGGTAGTAATGGGCTTAATGGTGGGAAATTTCAGAAAGGAAATCACCATGAGTCACAACTCACAGGAATATATATATAAGTTTTGGGAATTGGTAGATGTTGTTCTCAATGCCATCTTATTTATTTTGATTGCGTTTGTACTAATTGTGATCGAGTTTAAAACAACCTATATTTTAATAGGACTTATCTCTGTTTTTATAGTATTACTATCCAGGGTCATTATTGTTTACCTGCCACACCTGGTATTTCCTAAACTTTTAAAATTAACAAACAAAGAGTCAAAAATAATAAGTTGGGGTGGTTTGCGTGGCGGGCTTTCGTTAGCGTTAGTACTATCGCTTCCGGAAAGTGGAACAAAAAGTGTGCTTTTAATTGCAACTTACTTTTGTGTTTTGTTCAGCATTATAATACAAGGCTTAACGATTGAGAAATTGGCGAGGAGGGTTAAATGATTTTTTATATTCAATTGCACAAATGAAAGAGCTATTACTATACTCCTTTGTCATGATCTTGATCATGAATATATCCAGTGAATCTAGTAAAACAAGTTCGGATGTAACTAGTAACCCCAATACCAATTACATTTTAAAAGACAGCGACAAAATAACAATACTCAGTAATTACAACCAGATAAATTCGATACCTGAACTATTAAAGCCATTTAAAAATAAACCCGTTTTCATAGACCTATGGGCTACCTGGTGTGAGCCATGCATAGAAGAATTTAAATACAGCAAACTACTCTACGAATACTTAACAAAAAATAGTATAGCAATTATTTATATTTCTTTTGATAAGGAAAAAGATGATTCAGCATGGAGGGATAAAATTAGTGCGAATGAACTCTTTGGCAGTCATGTAAGAGCCAGTAAATCTTTACAGGATAGCCTGACAACTTTAATTTGGGGAGGAATTGATGCTTCTTCGCTTCCCAATTATTTACTATTTAATAAGGAAGGTGAAGTGGTTAATAAAAGTAGTTTACATCCAAGTACAGGCATTAAACTTTATAATGAAATTGAATCTGACTTAAAAGAAAATTAAAATTCCAACATTGAAATATCTACCATTTATATTTTTACTGACAGTTATATTTGGATGTTATTATACGCCTAAGCATAAAGCACAATCTATACCTACAACCCAGCATACTGCCTTACCACATTTCACAATTGTAGATGCTGCGTTTCCATTAAAACTTTCACTACTCAATCTGCAGGATACTACAAAAAACCGTTACCCTGGCGATGACATTGAAAATAAAATATCTCAAACGGTTTCTGCCTATTATTTTGATGAATGCGCCGGAGATAGCAGTGAAACAAGTTTTAAAATAAAAGATATTTATATTAATACGATTCATTTACGTGACAGCTTGTACAGCATTTACCTGGTGCTGTTGAAATATTTTCCTACTGAAGAAGTGAACAGTAAAGTTTTAATATTTGATAATCAATCAAAAACATTTATAGACAAACCGCTTGATTTTAACCTGCATGCTTTATATGATTTCAGCTATGGTAAACTTTCACGTTCTAATCTAAAAATCAATTTCAACATTAATACGCCGGAAATTGAAGTGATTAATAATAAAACTGGACCTTCTGAATTCAAATTTAACCGCCTTTATCATATTGGCACAGCCAATGCTTTTGAAACCACTATTATAAAAATAACCGGAAATAAAATAGATACCACTTTCTTTAACCTGAAGTGGATTTGAAAAAACATCTTTGTCCAGGCATATAACTTCGTGTAAAATATTAACTTCAAATAAATTAAAAAATATACAGAAGCAAACTGATATTAAAATTGTAGTTTTTTTTTAATAAGCAAACAACGCTGCACACATAAAAAAATATGGAAAAAATACCTTTTCAAGCATTGGACTGGACGACTGTTGCGAAAACAATACACAAAGGGGAAACGGGAACTGCATATTGGCAAACCTTGCAATTCAATAATACAAGGATAAGGCTTGTAGAATATTCAGAAAATTATGCGGCAGATCATTGGTGTCAGAAAGGGCATATTGTACATTGTTTAGAAGGAGAATTTATAAGTGAGTTGGAGAATGGGGAAAGATCTGTATTGACAAAAGGCATGTCATATATTGTTTCAGACAATGCCAGCACTCACCGCTCTTTATCGAAGTCCGGCGTTAAATTATTAATTATCGATGGAGATTTTTTAAAATAGAATGTAGAAGTAAGAAATTGAAAAATATAAACTCTCCTATTTTGCATCCGGATCTTGAATTAATAAATGAACATATTTTTAAAGGCTGTGGACTTCAAATTACAAAGCTGGTAACAGAACCGGAAAGCAAAGAATATGCTGCTCATCATTTTCAGCTTAACGGTTTAAATGTAGTTTACAGAGAAGCCAAAATAACGCCGACAAAGACAGGACAATTTGTAACGATCTGGAAAAGAAATAAAGAAGGAATTACAATTCCATTTGATATTTCAGATGATAATGATCTTTATTTAATAGCTGCCAAAAAAGATACACACTCCGGAATTTTTATTTTCCCAAAAGCTGTTTTATATCATCATAAAATTTTATCAGGTGCAGACAGTGTCGGCAAACGTGGCACCAGGTTGTATGCCAGGTGGGATCTAGTTACAAGCAAGCAGGCACAAAAAACAAAAGACTGGCAGGTAGATTACTTTTTAGAATTCACATCTAATCAATTTGATCTAAATAAAGCAAAAGAATTGCTCGCAATTAAAATACAGTGAAAGGCCATGTATCTTTTCAAAAGCAATACGGAAAAATATTGCTGATATTTGCATTTGAATATAATGATTGGAAAAATTCTTCTTAATTGAAATCATAAAACATGCTCACAGCGATTCACCCAAAATTACCTATGAGTAACAAAGCTGTTACGAAAGCATTTTATATAGATAAGCTGGGTTTTAAAAACCTGGGTACTTCTGATTATGATGGCTACCTGATGTTGGAAAAGGATAGTATCCAAATTCACTTTTTTGAATTTAAAGACATTGTGCCTGCAGAGAATTATGGACAGGTATATATAAGAACAAATGATATTGATACGCTCTATAAAACTTTGTCAGAAAATAAAGCAGGCATTCATCCGAACGGTCATTTA
>JBDSIB010000150.1:0-7251 GCA_039918155.1 Ferruginibacter sp. | reverse complement strand
GCATTTAAAGATATGCTGTCATGAGCCGCAGCGCCACTGATGCTTGTGGCATACAATACATTTGAAGCAGTACGCAGCGTATCAAATTTTGCCTCATAATCAATACGATCATTTTTAGATCTAATATTGATAGCACCACTACTGATGATATTTGTGTTATAATGTACTCTCGGAATATCTGCTGTGAAATTTAAAGCGCTATCTGCATTTGCTGAAGCATAACTTCCGGAAAAGTTTATATCCTTATAATCATACAGCCCCGGTACAGCAGCCATTAATACCGGGCTTTTTTTAATAACACCAGAGAAAGCCAATTGCTGATCAGGGATATTTGTATTCACAGTATCCTGTACAGGAAATTTATAATATTTATTAATGTAACGCTGAATAGAAAGTCCAACTTTATCATAGTCAAAAGCGCCACCCGCATTGGCATCTGCAAATGGCGAACGCAATGTAATAGAGTCAATACCATTTTGAGATGTAGCAACTAAAGCAATGGAATCAATGTAAAAATTATCACTGTTCAGCTTCATCCGGATACTGTCTAAATAAAGACTTGCATCCAATTGCCGTGGTACGAGGCTCTTTGATTTTACAATGGCGCTCCCTGCAAAATTCAAAGTATCGGCATATAGATTTAAATTTTTAAGTTGTGCTGTATCAATATTTATCACACCATCCACTACGGGATATTTATTTCTTACATCTGCACTTAAAGTATAATCCAGTTTAATATTTTCATCATTTATTTTACCATTGCTTTCTATCAACCCACCATTCAGATCAGCATTCAGCAATGCATTGTGATAATTATATTTATTGTATTCCAGGCTTGCAACATCTGCTTTAATAGACGATCGCATTTTTTTATAATCGAACCCTGTTCCTTTTGCAACAAAGTTTCCGGCAACCGTTCCTAAAATGCTGTCTTGTTTTATCAGGCGTCCTACATTAAAGCCGGGTGTAATAATATTGAGATCGTACGTAGCTGCATCGGGATTTTTAATATTTTTTAAAAAGCCTTTTATGCTGATGGGCCCGTAACTGCTTCCTAATTTCAGATCGGCCGCAAGATCCTGCGATGTTCCGGAAAGTTTGCCTGAAGCTGATATTTTTTCAGGAAGATTGAGCTGCGTTAAAACGGCTGGCGGTAAAAACCCTTCGATAATACTTTTACTAACTTCCGCTCTTGATATATTGGTGCTGTATTTTAAATGAGCCGGGTCGGTAATATTCTGTAGAGATAGTTTACCGGAAAAAGCAAAATCTTTGGCAACTGTATTTACATCTGCATCAAGGTTGTTTTTAGTACCGGTAAAATGACCCTTTAAATTAATTACATCCGGAAGCTTTGCAAAAGAGGCCTGGTTTGCCGGAGGAATAAATTTCAACAGATCCTTTTTTAAGAATGTACCCTGATCAATATAAAGATCATAAGACAATTTATTGGGGTCTGTAAGGTTGAATACCGTTCCTCTTGCACTGATCTTGCTGCCAGATAATCCATTTAGCTGAAAATAAGGAAGGTAAAGCCTTGCCAGGCTGCCACGCAACGCTGTATTTATATTTAATTTCAGATTGGCAAACTGAGCCGGTGGTAAAGAAGTTTTTAATGCCGGCATTAAAATATACAACTCATTAAAGTCGATAGTGGAATTAGTAAGCTCTGCAGATATAAGCGCATTTTGCGGAGTAGTTTTAATTGCAGCTAAACTATCAAATGTTAGCTGAAATGATTTTTGTATAAGAGACCTTGGTGTTTTTATATAGATCTCATTAGCGGCCAGCAGCGTATCTGTAAAAATAAAATTTATATGCGTTGTATCCAGCTCAAAACCACTTTTATCATTAAAAGCTAATTGAGAAACATTTGCCTTAGTAGTATCCTTTGAAAATTTAAAACCCGAAATTGCTGCATTTAATTTTTTTATATCAAGATGAGAAAAATCCAAACCTTCTTTTACAGCTACATTATTATCATCATATTTTATCTGTGTATTTATTACATTAAAATTCTTAGCCTGGAAAAGCCAAGGCTGAGATGCTGTTGTTGAAATTGCTGAATCAGCAGTTGCCGGTTTTTTAGGTTGTGCAAATGCAATTGAAGAACTATCTAAAAAAAGCGAGTCTGCTTTTCCGATCTTTTGATCAACGCTGAACAAACCATTTGTGAGAGATATTTTAGAAATATTATTTGCATAATGCAGGCCGGAAATTTTATTATCAACCAGCACATTTATATTTTTTAAATGAATGCCATTTGCAGAAATATATAAGCCATAAGATGGACCGGAAATAGTATCAGTTTTTGTAGGAATTTCAGCCACACTTTCTTTATAGGTATTCATCAAAAAATCAACGCCGTCTGCATTAAAATTTTTGATTCCGAATTGCACTCTATCGGGCTGAAATTTGTCAAGCGTTGCATCGAGGTTTTTAATTTTTGCAAAAAAATCATTACCACCAAATTTATCAGAAAAACGTAAAGCAACGGTATCAAAAATTAAATGCTTTAATGAGATTTTCATTTCAGCAGTATCAGGATTTGATGTTGCAGATTTATTACCTGCGAATGCATCTACAATAAATTGATAATTGAAAAAAGAATCTTTTTCTGCCCGCTTTATATTTATAAAAATATTTTTTAAAACTACTTTTTCAATGTCGGTGTTTCCCCGAATTAATTTAAACATATTCAGATCAACCCTTAACTCTTCTCCAAAAAGTAAACTGTCTTTTTTTTGATCTTCGATGTAAACATTTTTTATTTCTATCCACTCTGGCAGACTATAATCAACTGCACCAATTGAAACTTTTGTGTGTAATTTCTTTTGTAAATAACTTTCAACCTGGTTGCGGACAACCCTTTTCCCTACAGGAAGATTTATGAAAATTAGAAGTAGTAAAACCAAAGAAAATAAGCCCAGTAAAATATACAGGAAAACACGCCCGGTCTTTTTTAAAACTGTTTTTTTAGATGCCATTCAGAAACTGGGATTGCAATTGTTTTGTATGTTATTATTTTTCAGAGCCTTACCCGTTTTCTAATATAAGAAATTTTTATGCCTTTTTATAAGTATTGTCAATACTGGATTTGTATAAAGCCAATATCGTGGCTTAAAATGAGGCTTGTGGAACTAATTCCCCAGAAAAAAACATTACAGAAGTTTTACCTTAATAGCAAATATGCATTTTATAGATCTTCAAGTATTTTCATAATTACTTTTTCCTCGGCTGTCAGTCCCGTTTTACCGTCATTAATTTCCAGCTTATCAAGCTCAGAAAAATATTTTTTTATCCCATTATTTTCATACAAAGTAATAAGCGATGGATGCACATAATATTTTTTACAAACGGTTCTTGTATTGCCTAAATGTTTTGCAACATCATCCAGCATGGAGACAACATTTTTTTTTGCCGTAGTTACATTTTCTGCCAGGCCAATTTCTTTAAACGCAATAAATGCATTTACGGTTCCTGCCCATGTTCTAAAATCTTTTGCAGTAAAATCTTCATGACAAATATTTTTTAAATATTCATTTACCATTCCTGAATCTATAGAATGACGATTGTGTTCTTCATCATAATATTGAAACAATTCTTTGCCGGGAATGTCTTTTGATTTCTGAACAATGTTTGCAAGCTTTTTATTTTTTAAACTGATATCATGATGCACCCCTTTCTTTCCGATGAAAGAAAACTTCAAAGTATTTCCTTTAATATCTACATGTTTATCTTTTAAAGTCGTGAGACCAAAAGAGCCATATAATTTTTCATAAATATTGCTTCCGACTCTTATGTTTGTCCGCTCCATTAAACTAACAATTGTTGCTAAAATTTTTGCCTGTGGTAAGCCAGGAAGAGAGAGATCTTTTTCTACCTGTAATCTTATCTCCGGAAGTAGCTTTCCGAACTGCAGCATGCGAAAAAATTTTGTATGATTGCGTAGCAGATTCCAGAAGGGATGATATCGATATTGCTTTCTGTTTTTTACATCAAAACCGGTAGCCTGCAAGTGGCCGTTTTGTAAAGCACATATCCATACATTTTCCCAGGCTGGGGGAATGACCAATGACTTGATACGTTTTATCTCTTCTTTATCTTTTAAACTTTTTTCTTCAAAAGCATAACTAAACGCTTTGCCTCTTTTTTTACGTAGTATACCGGGTATTGTATCTGTTACATATACCAATTGTACAGCTTGTGCACTTTTTACCGGATCATGAATTATTTTACTCAGTTGAGATTTAGATAACTCTTCTACTACAATTTCTACTTCGGTCATATAAATAATGTATTTTAAAAATTAAAGCCCTAATAAGTTTATTAATAACAAATGATTATTCTATATTTATACCAGCATATAAAGACAAAAGAAATTTTAGTGCCTATATGCAGCTAAGCTATACTACTAGTTGTCTTAACTAATATCCTACTCAGGCTGAGGAATTCTCTCCCCGAAAAAATTGAAAAGCCCACAAACCCAATCTCCTTTTTAGAAAAGCCCGTATCTGATATAATTTGGTATACCCTTTGAATTTTAATCTTTAACCATTAATTAGTTTTTATGCAACACCTTGACGCAAACCTGGCTTTTTTACAAGAAAAAATTAAGGACATTAAAATTGCCTTATTCAAATCAGAAATGAATTCTGAATTACAACTTCCTAATAACATTATAGAAACATTAAAAGTAGAAGAAGAAGGTTATGTATGGTTCTTCACCTCTTGTGCCGGAGATTATGCAAAAAGTATTGAAAAATCTTTTTACGCATACCTTGATTATTATAAAAAGGGAACTGATTGCAGGATACAGTTAAGCGGCATAGCTACAATTGTAGAAGATGATAACGGTGATTTTCTTACGATAAGCAATTACAGTAAGTCAACAGCCTCAAGATTAGTACTTGTAAAAATGAAAATTATGCAGGCAGAATATTTTGAGAACAAACAACAGTTAAGTTCATCCTGGAAAGAAAAAGTAGTGGGAGCGTTCAATAATTTATTTTTCCCCGATACTCACAGAATATTCGATTTTAACTAAAGTAATTTACACGAATCATCAGAATATTGTATGGCAAATAGCGCATAAAAAAATCCCCGGAGTTACTTCGGGGATTTTAATTTGAATATTTTTATTATTTCTTCTTAAAATTTTTGATCGCCTCTTTCGAAAAATCACTTAAAATTAATTTACCGCTGATGGCAGCTCTTTCTGTGAGCAATGTATCCCAATGAGAAGCGGTCGCCCAAAAAACTTTTTTAAGTTCGGCCATTGCTTCGGGGTTAGAATGTGAAAGTGTATTTGCAAGGCGGGAAATCGATTCGTCCATATTTGCTGTATTCTCATGAACCTCTGCAAACAATCCTTTCTTTTTTGCCCAATCACTGTTCCGCCACAAGTTTGCGTCAATAGATAATGCCATAAATGCAGCATTGCCTATTTTTCTTTCTACCACAGGACCAACAACAAACGGTCCGATGCCCAAGGAGAGTTCACTTAATTTAATTTCTGCAGCCGTAGTAGCTACCGCATAATCGGCAGCAGCAGCAAGACCCACGCCACCACCAACACATTTACCCTGCACTCTTACAATAATTAATTTAGGGCATTTACGCATTGCATTAATTACATGTGCAAATCCGCTGAAAAAATGAAGCCCTTCGCTTTCTGTTTTTATTGCAATCAGTTCATCAAAAGAAGCACCTGCGCAAAAAGCTTTTTCACCGGCACTTTTTAAAACGATCACTTTTGTTTCTGCATGTGTGCCTGCAAAGTGAATTTCTTTTGCAAGTGTCTCTAATATCTTCCCCGGCAATGAATTGCTTTGAGGATGGAAAAATTCTATTGTTGTAATGCCCGCATGTGTTTCAGAATTTACATGCCCCTCCTGGATTTGCTGTATCATTTAATTTATAGGTTTATTTTATTTTTCATTTCTACCATGGTCAATATAGTTGCTACGCCTGTAATTTCATCTGTGTCATCCAGAATTTCTACCAGCCACTTTACAATTCCTTTAGGGATATCCTGGCCTTTTACAAAATCTACCTCCGGATTTCGTTCTTTTATTTCCTGTGCTATTTTTTCTTTACAGGTAAAACGAATGTAAATAGCCGTGCCGGGATAAACAGGTTTTGTAAAACGAAGTTCATCAATGCCGTAATTAAGCAATACCGGATTTTTTTCAAAACTATCTACAAACAAACCGGCAGCAGCACTCATTATAAAATAGCCATGGGCAACCTGTTGTTCAAACATGGTATTATTAAAATCAGTTTCTTTTAAATGAGCATAAAATTTATCTCCGCTCAGTGCTGCAAATTTATCAATGTCTTCCGAAGTGATCAATCGCTTTTCTGTAATGATCTGGTCTCCAATTTTTAATTCTTCAAAATATTTTTTAAAAGGATGTATAGTATCTATATGCCCTTTTGCATGCGGTTGAAAAACATTTGTAATGGCAGTTAGCATTGTTGGGGAACCTTGTATGGCTGTGCGTTGCAGGTAATGTTTTATACCACGCAGTCCGCCCATTTCTTCGCCACCACCTGCTCTGCCCGGGCCACCATGTACCAGCATTGGCAATGGCGATCCATGCCCGGTACTTTCTTTAGCACATTCATTATTTAATACTAATATTCTGCCATGATGGGTAGCTGCACCAATTACATATTGCTTTGCAATGGTAGCATCTGCTGTAACAATGGAGGAACATAAACTTCCTTTTCCTCTTTTACTTAATGCAATGGCATCATTAATATTTTTATACGGCATTAAAGTACTCACAGGTCCAAAAGCTTCAATGCTGTGTGATGTATCATTTGCAAAAGGATTATTATTCAACAATAAAAGGGGCGATAAAAAAGCACCCTCTTTCGAATCTGCATCCAGCACAGCTACACTATCTAATGAGCCATAAATGATCTGAGAAGCTGCTAATAATTTCTGCACTTGTCCCAGTACTTCCTGTCGCTGTTGCTGACCGGCGAGGGAGCCCATTCTTACTTTTTCATTCAGCGGATTACCAATTACTGTTTTTGCCAGCTCTGCTGTAAGGGCCTTTTGTACATCTTCTATTTTATTTTCCGGAACAAATATGCGGCGTATAGCGGTACATTTTTGCCCGGCCTTTACCGTCATTTCTCTTTTTACTTCTTTTATAAAAATATCCCACTCCGGCATAGCGGGTGTAACGTCTGTGCCTAAAACAATACAATTCAAAGAGTCTGCTTCCATTGTAAAAG
>JBDSIB010000149.1:0-3400 GCA_039918155.1 Ferruginibacter sp. | reverse complement strand
TACCGATGCAATTCTTTTTGCAATAAAAAAGGAAACATTCAAAGCTTTAATTTTGCTACCTTTCAAAAGTAAATTAATTAAGCTATTAAATGAATTTCATCTCAAAACTTATCCTTTCTTTCTTTTTATTTTCTGGTATATTTTTAAACGCAAATGCTCAGAATGTAGAAAGAGTTTATAAACCATATATTCAAACTGCCCAGCTTTTTCAATATGGCAATCAGCAGGCAATGCCTATTTATACGCTCAACAGCGGCGATAAGATAGATCTTGAATTTGACGATCTGCAGGGCAGCGTAAAAAGTTATTATTACACTTATGTATTATGCGATTATAACTGGCAACCGGTGGACCTGAATCCGTTTGATTATATAAAAGGATTTACTCAAAACCGCATCAGTACTTATCGCTATTCATCGCTTGCTTATACGCATTATACACACTATTCAGCACTTTTGCCAGATCGTAATTCCATACCAATTAAGTCGGGCAATTATTTATTAAAAGTTTTTTTAGATGGCGATACATCAAAGCTTGTTTTTACAAAACAATTTTTAGTGCTCGATTTAAAATCCAGTGTAAGTGCAACTGTCGTGCAACCTTATGCGCCGCAATATTTCAGTACACATCAAAGAATAAAATTTACGGCTACCGTTTCGGGCCTGGATGCATTTAGTGCAGCGCAGCAAACCAAAGCAGTGGTATTGCAAAATAACCGTTGGGATATTGCACAGCGTGATATAAAACCAACATTTGTGAGAGGTACTGTTATGGAATATAATACAGAAGATGTTGCCTTGTTCCCGGCAGGTAAAGAGTGGCGCTGGCTTGATCTGCGTGGATTTCGCCTGCAAAGTGACAGGGTAGACCATGCTGATTACAAAAAAGACAGCACTGATATGTTTCTAAAAACGGATGTAGACAGAACTGCACAACGCTATATTTACTTTCCTGATTATAATGGCTCTTATAACATTATTACATACGAAAGTATCAACCCATTATGGCAAGGCGACTATGCAACAATACATTTTTCTTTAGCAGCACCTAACGGCCTGCCATACACGAATGAAGATGTGTACCTGGCAGGAGGTTTTACCGGTTTCCACCTGGATGATAAATGGAAGATGACCTATAATGAAGAGAAGAAAATATATGAGTGTACCGCTTTTTTAAAACAGGGATATTACAATTATACTTACATAACTGTGGATAAGGATAATCCTTCGCAACGCACAGAACTGGAAGGTAATTATTGGGAAACGGAAAACGCCTATACTGTTTTAATTTATTACAAATCTTTTAGCGATAGAGCGGACCAATTGATTGGTGTTAGCCGTATAAATTCAAGAACTGACCGACCGGGATTTAGTTTTTAATTTGCTTACCGGCAGTTGTTCATTGGTCGTCATTGTTGTGTCACTCACTTGTACAGAAAACCTTTATTCAACATTTATCTAAGCAAGTCGGAGGTAGTTTGTAAAAAGTTTGGGGCATAAAAAATGGCAAGTTACTTACATCGCACCGCTCAACCATCTACCCTTGCTACCTTCCGGTCCTGGGGGAGTTCAACAGGAGCTGGTCGTATAAGACTTGCCGCTGCAAATATAGCTTCATTTACCCTATTTATTTTTTAAGATTCGATTTTTTTGTTTTGATTTTTTTTAATAAGTAGATTTTTTTATTAGACCCGTCTGTTTAAGTTACCTTTACGCAGATAAAATAATTTTTAAACAATAAAATAAAATCCTCTTTGAGGTAGGTTAAAATGAAATTTTTTATTGATACTGCAAATCTTGATCAAATAAAGGAAGCAAATGATCTTGGAATTTTGGATGGTGTAACTACCAATCCATCACTAATGGCAAAAGAAGGTGTAAAAGGACATGATGCAGTAATGCAGCATTACGTGGATATCTGCAATATTGTAACAAATGGCGATATCAGTGCAGAAGTAGTTTCCACAGACTTTGATGGTATTGTAGCAGAAGGGAAAATACTGGCCGCATTGCATAAAAATATAGTAGTAAAAGTGCCAATGATAAAAGATGGTGTAAAAGCAATCAAATGGTTTACAGATAATGGTATTCGTACAAACTGTACCTTGGTTTTTTCTGCAGGCCAGGCAATATTGGCAGCTAAGGCAGGTGCAGCATATATTTCACCATTTATCGGTCGTATTGATGATAGTGGTTGGGATGGTATGGAACTGATTCACCAGTTGCGCCAGATATTTGACATTCAGGGTTTTAAATCAGAAATTCTTGCTGCATCTATCCGTAGCCCATTACATATTATTAAATGTGCAGAAGCTGGTGCAGATGTTTGTACCTGTCCGTTAGAGTCTATAATCGGTTTATTAAAGCATCCGTTAACAGATATAGGATTGGCTAAATTTTTAGAAGACGCAAAGAAGTTTGCATAAAAAAATACAAATAGTTTTTAAAAAGAGCGATTCATTTTGAATCGCTTTTTTTTATGTAGTTACTTTTTGCAATAACAACTTTTTTGCAAACTACTTTAATAAAGCCTTCGTATGTGATTAAAAAAACAGCATTATGAAAAAGAATTTATTAAAATCAGTTTTTACTTTTATTGTACTTTTTTCTTGTGTAGGTGCATTCGCACAACAGTCTAAAGTAATTGTTTACCGCAAAGGATCTATCTATGGTTCACTACAAAAATATAGAGTAAATGTAGATGGTACAGAAAAGGCCCGTTTGACAAATCATGGTGTTTACACTTTTGATATAGCACCAGGCAGCCATACTATTTCTCCTAAGAATAAAAAGTATGCGATTACATTAAATACAGAAGCAGGCAAAACTTATGTAGTGCGTTACAACACAGTACTCGGCCTTTTTGGTGGCCGTGCACGCCTGAGAGAAGTTAATCTTGACCAGGCAAAAAAAGAATCAAAAAAAGTAAAGGAAATGGATATGGGAATGGGGATGAATAAAATGTAGATTTGATTTGTATATTAAATAGGATAATAAAAAAGCTGAACATTTGTTCAGCTTTTTATATTTTTATTTATCTCTCAATTTCTTTTTCGCTTTCCATTATTTCTTATCTCTCCCAATATTTCATCGGTTGTTTTCAGCCGTTCATTATCTTCTTTTTTCTTTATGTACATCACAAATTCCTTTTGCATAGCAGGGTTGTTTTTCATTGCTACTTTAATGGTCACTTTTTCTACTTTACAATCTTTATCAATAAACAAAGTGTTACCGTAAAACTTGCCGTAAGAACTGCTGAATTTTAAATGCGTGCTGTCAAGTGGTAAGTAATGACCATCTGATAAAAGGCCATCAATGTTGATATAATTGTACGTTCCTTTCTTTAAGCTGTCTGTGTAAAGATGCACATAAATGCTGTCAACTTTTTGAGCTTTAACAGC
>JBDSIB010000148.1:0-7484 GCA_039918155.1 Ferruginibacter sp. | reverse complement strand
AATCATCCTTGCCACCTTTGTCGCCCACAAACCATTGCTCTTTGTTTCTGAACAGTACATTAAAAGTGGTTAGGGAACCATAGCAGCGGGTAATGTATTGCTGTATGTTTACTTTTTCTTCATCATTTAAAGTTTTATTGCTGTTGATATTTTGTTCCAGCACCCGCAGCCTGTCCCGCAGCATAATTATTTTATGAAAAAAATCCTGGATCGGAATTTCTTTTGGCTTCAGTGTTTTATCAGCAGGCTGCAAAAGCATTAGGCCATTCAGCCATTTATCGCCTAATGGTACATTTTCTGTAATGCCACCCCAAAGTTTTAATATTTTCAACAATGATCTTTCTACTTCGCTGCTGGTTTCTATTTCGGCGGTTACATTTTCAGGTATTATTTCATCCAGGCTGGTGTCTGTTTTATCAATTTCTTTAATGCCATTATTGATAAAAGAAATAAGATAAGTCGCATACCGGATGCCCACAATTACACCGGGGCCATGTAAAGTATGTTGCAGTCGGGTGCCGATGCCAAGAGTTGTTTGTTCCATATTTAATATTTTTTGAGTAGTTATAATTTGATTATCCGGGTTGTGCTGAAACATTTTTTATATATCTGTTACCACATCAAATCCTTTAAAGCTTCCTACGACTGCCAGGCCGGTTATTTTTTTTGCAATTTCTTTTTGCTTTATTTTACCGGCAACCTGATTCATTGTAGCACCGCTGCCTACCGCATCATCAATTAAAAGAAGGTGATTGTATTTTACGGTCTCTGTTACTGCAAAAGTATTTTCAGCATTGCTAATCCTTTCTTCAATCTTGTTTAGTGATTTTTGAGGAACAGGTATAATGCCTGAAATTTTTTGAATATTTATTTTTGGTAGATTGATTTTTAAATGTGTTTCGAGGTATTTCATAATCTGCACTTCACGACGGATAGTGGGTGGTACAAAACCTACTGCATCAAATTTTCCACTTTTAACCATTGCTGTTATTTTCGGCTTTATTTCCGCCAGCAATATTTTCATAAGAAATTTATTTTGCCCCTGTTTGGCATAATGTAGTAAAGTACCAAGTCTTGTTTTTCCAAATCTTTCTATTGCATAAAAATCCAGGTAATATATTTCATCAAGATAAATTGAATCGTAGCCTTTTGTATTTTTTAGTTTTTCTTTTCCATCAATAATTTCTTTTGTATTGTAAAAAGCATTATACTTTTTTCGGGTGATTAAAAACTCATTGAGTGTTTTCTCCAAGGGAAGCTTTCGTTGGATGCACCAGTGGTTAAATCCTTCAATGCCTTCCAGCATTTTGCCAATTTCGGTAATGAGGAGAAAATTTTTATCAAGATATTTTTTTGCTTTATCATTTATAACAGAAAAATCAGTTGCAACAGCGCTCTCAACTTTATTTATTCTATAAATTGTTTTTGGCGTACGCCCAAATTTCACAAGGGCATCTTCTTCCAACAATTGATTAAGTGCAATGTGGATTCCTTGCTTTGAGACATGAAGCAAATCAACAAGCTCTTTTACACTCAAATCCCCTTTATCCTGAAGGGCCGATAATATTTTATCTTTAATTTTCATTTATTTACTATTTACTATCAATAGTCAAAAGTAAATAAAATTAATTGTATTATTTATTTTCATCAGATGAGGGTTTCTTCTCCAGTTTCTCATCCGATAGCAATCGGATCGTTTTCTTCGCCGCCGCAAATCTTATTGCTTTATTTTTCTCCACCATTTTTTCTTTTATCCAGTGTTCTAAACGATGATGCATCGGAATTAATAAGGCTGCAATTGCAACAAGTGCCAGCAACATCTGCACCGGTGACTCATGTGTGAAATGAGCTAACCATGGATGAATGAGTAAGTTGATAAATTCAAACACAATCAATAATCCAAGTATTGCGAAGAAGGAAATTAATCTTTCATTTACAATAACCGTTCTGCTTAATAATAAAAAGAGGCTAATAAAAATGATAATGCCAAGAGCAATTAAGGCATATTGAATATTTTGCCGACGTTCCTCTGCTTCAGCTTTTTGTTTTGCTTCTTCATCAATCTGTCTTATCTGTTCATTAAATGCTAATACCTGTATCTTATTAATATTATTCTGATTAAAAATTGCTCCGTTTGTTACAGCTTCCATTCTTGAATAGTAATAAGCACTATCTATTTGATGTGCTGAATCATACAACTGTCGCATAAAGCCTGATCCTAATACTTTTAGATCATTATTATCTAATTTTTCTCCCACGCTAAATAAATGTTGTGCCTGTTTTTTAGCATCAGTCAATTGGTGATTGCTAATTAAAAATGGAATATAAATAGCAGCAAATCTCAGGACGGCATAAGGGCTGTTTAAAGAGTCTGAAAGAGCCGTCCCTTTTTTAAACCATGTTTCTGCCAAATCCATATCACCCTGTTCAGCATAAGCAGCAGCGTTCAGATATCCGGCACTAAATTCAAACAATGGACTTTTGATCTTACGGCTTGTTTGCATGAGTTGCTGCGCATACAGCAAAGCAGAATCAGGCTGTTTCTCAAACACAAAATAAATAGCCATTCCACGCTGATATTGTGCTAACATAAAATCATACAACGGATGCGATTTATCGGGTAGATTTTCGCCGCCTTTGCGGATAGCATTCACAGATTCTTCATTATTCTGAAGATTAAAATAGATAAGTGCCATATCAAAGTAGATAGAGCTTAACCGGCGCTTGTCATTTGATTTTTCTGCTAATGGGATCGCTTTAAAAAAATATTCAAGACCTGCGGTGTTATCACCTTTTATACGGGAAACATATTCACCAATCAGGTTGTAACTGATGGCCAGCAAAGAATCATTTTTTAACTCTTGTGCTATGCGTAGCATTTGTACACAGGTAGCAGAATCTAATTCACCTGTGTGAAGGCCTGTGTTTTCAGCCCTGTCACTAAGTGTTTTAAATTGCTGAATTGTATTTTGCGCAAGAGCAGTTTGCAGATTAATTGAAACAAAAAAAAGAATAAATAAATGTCGCATTTTAATTTGTTTGATTCTGATCGCCTAATTTCTCAATCGTCTTCTTCGCAGCCGCTAACCGTATCGCTTTATTTTTCTCCACCATTTTTTCTTTTATCCAATGTTCCATTTTATGATGAAAAGGGATTAATAAAGATGCTATTGCCACTAATGCAAGCAGCATCAGAACCGGTGACTCATGAGTGAAATGTGCAAGCCATGGATGAATAAGAAGGTTAATAAATTCAAACACAATCAATAAACCCAGTATGCCAAAAAACGAGATCAGTTTTTCATTGGCAACTACACTTCTGCTGAATAATAAAAAGATAATGATGAAGCTGATAATTCCAAATGCAATTAAAGCAAACTGAATGTTTTGATGGCGTTGCTCTTCTGTTTTTATTTTTTCCTGCGCCAATTGTTGTTGCCGCAGATCTTCATCAAAAGTCATTAATTGTATTTGCTGATTTGTTTTGCTGTTGAACAAAGAATCGTTGGCTGTTTTAAAAATCTTTGCATACTTCAGTGTGCTATCACAATTGGTATTTTCATACATGTCTGAAAGCAGTTGTGCGGGGGCGCTACTCAGGTAAAATAAAGGCGAATTATTCACAACAGTTATTGCTTTTTTGGCGTAAAACTCTGCAGAATCTTTTTGATGTTGGCTTTGGTAATGCTGCGCCAAACCGGTATAGATTATATTAAAGTATTTTGCAGATGTGGAAGAACAATTAGCGAGGGCCATATTGTAATAGCTGATAGCCAATTGAGAATTACCCAATTTACTTTGAACGTTGGCCATGTTTCCAAATACAAAAGGAAGCGCTGTTTGTAAAACCGCTTCATTTGTGCTGTGTCTGTAATATTCATACGCTTTTTGCGAAAACCTCATGGAAGAATCTAAGCTATTTGTAGAAAGATATACATAGCCTAAATTAGAATAAGCGGCAGCCTCAAAAAATTTGGCATCACCCTTTTGTGCATGTGTTGCGGCAGATCTATATAATTGAATGGCTTTCTCAGACTCATTTCTATCTTTATAAATATGCCCCATTTGATTTTCTACAATAGCCAGCAGAGAAGGATTGTTAATCTGCTCTGCAAGCGCAATTGCTTTTTGGTGATACGATAAAGCTTTTACATAATTTCCTAATAGGCGATAGCCCTGGCCGAAAAAACTATAGGCAGCTGATTCTTCGATACCATTTTTATCCGCTTCAGCTTGCTTTAAAAGCTTTAGGCCGATATCTATTACATAGTCAGAGTTATTGTTTGCTTCAGGGGTAAATAAACTGACAATCAGCGCTATTTTCACACTATCATTTTTTGAGACCGAGATAGCGTGAATGACGGAATCAACATTTGCTTTTTGCGCAAAAAGATTCTGGGTAGCTATAAAAAGGGTAACAAGTATTAATATTTTTTTCATTGAATTATTTTATTTGGTTTTTATCGCCTCCCAATTTTTCAATCGTTTTTTTAGCTGCCGCCAAACGTATCGCTTTATTTTTCTCGATCATTTTTTTCTTTATCCAATGTTCCAGGCGATGATGTATAGGAATAATTAATGACGCAATCAGTACCAACCCCAGCAACATCAATACCGGCGATTCATGGGTGAAGTGAGCAAGCCATGGATGAACTAATAAGTTGATAAACTCAAACACGACTAATAAACCAAGAATGGTGAAGAATGAAATCAGTTTTTCATTTACGATAATAGTTCTGCTTAATAATAAAAAGGCTGTAATAAAGCTGATGATGCCTAAGGCAATTAATGCGTACTGAATATTTTGCTGACGTTCCTCAGCTGCTTTTAATGTTTGTTCAGAAATTTCTTTTTGACGCAAATCTTCGTCAAATGTCAATAGCTGGTTTTGCTGAATCGTTCTTAAACTATTTACATTATCATTGGCTGCGGCAAACATATCTGCATATTTCATGGCAGAGTCATTATTTTTATTCCTGTAAATATCCGTGAGGAGTTTTGATGGGTTAAGGACATTATTTGTAAATGAAGTTTTTTGTACTGCCTCAATCGCTTTATTAGCGTACCATTTAGCCGAATCAATCATATTTTCTTTGAAAAAAAATTGTGCAAGGGCATTATAGGATTCGTTCATCCACCTTGCCGAACCTGAAGATTTTGCTTCATCAATTGCAGTATTAAAATAAGCCAATGCTAATATGGGGTTTTTCATTTCAGTATACACATTGCCAATGGATAAATGGGTATAGGAAGGCGCATATTTTATTTGAGTTTTCAAGGTTAATTGTTCGCATTGTTGTAAATAGAATAATGCGGAATCCAATGCATGCATTCTAAAAAAAGCACGCCCGAGGTTGCCGGCAATTATAGCCTTTAAATTGTAATCTGGGTTTTTATCCTGGTAATGGTAAGCCTGCTCGTAATACACAACTTGCTTTGCAGGTTCCAGGATATAATTGTGACCAATACGGTTGTTTATGATTGATAATAATTCCGGGTTATTTGATGTCTCTGCTATTTTTAAAGCTCTTAATCCATATTCTAAGCTCTTAGTAATATTACCAATAGTATAACTTTGATATCCTATTTGACAAATAGAAAATGCTTCAGCCAGGTTGTCCTTATTTTTTTGAGCCAGTATATATAAGTGCTGTGCTATTTCGAGGTTTTCAATAGGGTTTTTATCCTGGATTAAAACAAAAAAGTTGTGCAGTTTTTCTACTCTTTTTATATCATCCTTTTCTGAAAGAATATTGTTGAGTGTTGCATCAGTGCTATCGGCCTGGGCAGATACATGTTGTGTAAGGACAAACAAATAAAATATGGTGATTATAATTTTCATTTAGTTTTTTTGATTTGTATCTTCTCCTAATTTTTCTATCGTTTTCTTCGCCGCCGCTAATCGTATCGCTTTATTCTTCTCTATCATTTTTTCTTTTATCCAATGTTCTAAACGGTGGTGTAGCGGAATTAGTAAGGCTGCAAGAATTACCAAAGCCAATAGCATCAATATGGGCGATTCATGCGTAAAATGAGCCAGCCAGGGATGGATCAACAAATTGATAAATTCAAAAACAATAAGTAAACCAAGAATTGCGAAGAAAGAAATAAGCTTTTCGTTGGCAACATGTGTGCGGCTGAACGCTAAGAACGCCGTTATAAAAATTATAATTCCTAAAGCAATTAATGCATATTGAATATTTAATTTCCGTTCTTCTTCAGCTCTTAATTTTTCTGAATCAGCTTCCTGCTGCCTTAGTTGTTCATGAAAAGTAAGTGCCTGTATATTCTTAACTTTTTCCAGGCTAAGTAGAGAATCTTTAATGAGCATGGATAAACGGAAGTATTTGTTGAGGCTATCCTGTTGATTGGTCTGTTCAAAACTTTTATATAAGTATTCATAAGAACGTCTGCTTTCATCTTTCACATCAGCAGGAATGGACACCATTAATGACTGACGGGCATAATAGTTGGCACTGTCATATATTTTTGTAGCAAGAAATACCTGTGCAAAATCATTTTTAAGATAAGCATCAAGGTAAGGAGTCGGAGCACCGTTTTCCTTGTAATAGCTTGCCGTTCGCCTTAAAAAAGGTATGGCGAGATCGTATTCTCCGGCAGCAATATAATTTTCCCCAAGAGTACTGGTGGAGATAGCCAACTGCATATAGCTTTTTGCTTCACCGGCTAATTTTACTGATTTTTGGGCATATACCATTCCTGAATCAGGCATATTCCCTTCACCATAAACACAGGCTATTCCATTGTACACATGGGATAGTAAATTCTTGTCATTTCCTGCTTGTGCAATTGAAATTTCTTTTTTAGAATACGCTGCTGCATTCAGGTAATCTTTTGCAGACATATAAGTAGCAGCGATGAATCCGTAAGTAGTAAGTATTCCAAAACTATCTTTACGCTGTTCAAATTGTGGTAATACTGCGAACGATAAATTAAGAGCTCCCGGATAATCTCCATTATTTTCTAAGATCATTGCCAGGCGCAGGTTAATATAGTTTATACCAGTCGCATCTTTTTGTTTTTCAAACCAGCTTTTTAATTGTAGTGCATTTGCTTTTGTTGTTGCATCATTTAATGGCTGATGCTTAAAGTAAGCCACCAGGGATTGGCCTTTTTCTTTATCATTTTTTGCAGAGGAATATTTTGCTTTGGTACTGTCTGGTAAGGGCTGACTGTATGCATTCGAGATGCACATGAAAAGTGCTATATAAAATAGTAATTTATACATATGTAATAATTTTTTTTTCAATCATATTTTTTCTTTTGGGCATCCAATTTTTTAATAACTGTAAATGCTATCAAAGATTTCATTTGTACATTACAGTTGTTAGCTTATTTTTCTCATTGGTTGCCATTTTTTATAAGTAGCACTTCGCCACAGCCATTCCAATGGCCCAAAGTTGAAATACTTTAACCATACTGTACTCAATACAATCTGTAAGCAAAATATTATGATGCCAAAG
>JBDSIB010000147.1:0-20352 GCA_039918155.1 Ferruginibacter sp. | reverse complement strand
TATCGGCCGCCAACCCAATCCCAAAAAACAAACATATTCTGCTCATCTATTCCAAACTTTTTCACCTCCTGCACATTTGTTCTGAGGGCAACAAAATGTTTGGCAATAAAACTTTTATCTGTGGCAGTTTTTAAAAACCATTGTCTTGCAGTATTTGCGTTGGTCATGGTTTCCTGCGTGGTAAATGTTTTGCTGGCAATCATAAAAATGGTTTCTTCTGCCGTTACCAACTTCAATATTTCCACTATCTGTGTACCATCTACATTGCTCACAAAATAGGGGTGAATGCCTTCCTGCCAGTAAGGTTTCAATGCTTCGGTCACCATCACCGGGCCAAGGTCACTACCTCCGATGCCGATGTTTACGATGTATTTTATTTTCTTTCCGGTATATCCCTTCCATTCGCCAGAGTGTACCTTATCGCAAAATGTCTTCATTTGCTGTTGCACCTGCTGTATTTCCGGCATCACATCTTTTCCATCTACCAATACCGGCTTGCCGGAAAAATTGCGTAAGGCGGTATGCAAAACAGCCCTGTCTTCGGTACCATTAATTTTCTCGCCATCAAACATCGCAGCTCTTGCTTCTTCCAGTTTGCACTCCCGGGCAAGCTCCAGTAATATTTCATTCGTGTTTTCAGTTACCAGGTTTTTTGAGTAGTCAAAAAGTATATCTTCAAACTGAAGAGAGAATTTTCTAAATCTATCTTTATCATTGAAAAACAAGTCTTTAGTATGTATGTTCTCAAATAATGGTTTATGTTTTAAGAGCGACTGCCAGGCTTCAGTTTCGGTGGGATTTACTTTTGGAAACATAATCTTTTAAATATTTTTAGGAGTTAATAAATTTATTTTTTCAGGAAAACTAAGGCATTTCATAAATGATGTTTAGTAAGTTTTCAACCATTTTGGGGGTTACATCTAAATGCAAAACCATCCTTACCTGCGAAGCAGAAATGGGCAAACATAACACTTCAAAGTCTTTCAGGTATTCGCAAAACTCTTTTGGAGTATATCCTTCCAATACTTCAAATATTAAAATGTTGGTTTCTACCGGCAGCATTTTACCTATAAAATCCTTCTTCAGTAAGGCTTCTGCTATTTGTTTTGCATGTCGGTGGTCTTCTGCAAGCCGGTCAATATTATGTTGCAAAGCGTATAAACCAGCCGCTGCTATGTAGCCGGCCTGGCGCATACCGCCGCCAAATACCTTTCTTACCCGCCTGCCTTTCTTAATATAATCCGTTTCGCCCAATAACAAACTTCCTATCGGAGCACCCAAGCCTTTGCTCAGACAAATAGAAATACTGTCGAAAACTTCCCCGTATTGTTTGGGCTTTTCGCCCGTTGCCACCAATGCATTAAAAAGGCGGGCTCCATCTAAATGTAGTTTTAAATTATTATTTAGGCATACTTCTTTAATCTCCTGTATATCAGCAAAATTGTAACAACTACCGCCACCTCTGTTTGCAGTGTTTTCTAATGAAACCAAAGAGGTCCTTGCCTTGTGTACATCGTCCGGATTAATGGCTTCTGCAACCTGCTGAGCATTTAATCTTCCACGGTCGCCGTCCAGGGCTTTTACCTGACTGCCACTGTTAAATGCAATACCGCCGCCTTCATAAATATACACATGGCTTACTTTGTCGCAGATCACTTCATCGCCCGGTTGGGTATGGCATTTTATCCCGATCTGGTTTGTCATCGTGCCACTAGGGCAAAATATACTGGCTTCCATCCCGAACAAATCAGCCGCAAAAGCTTCCAGTTCGTTTACCGTAGGGTCTTCACCAAATACATCATCTCCAACTTTGGCCAACATCATTGCCTCCAGCATAGCAGGCGAGGGCTTTGTAAAAGTATCAGAACGCAGATCTGTTATCATTCAACAAATGTAATTAAACCCGTTTTCATTTTAGATACTGATATAGAGATTGACATTTTATTTTTTGTAACCGGCAGCATACCAATGGTCATCATCGTTGTGTCACTCACTTGTACATAAAATCTTCACTCAGCAAGTATGGGAAATATATTCCTAAAACACATTCTACCTTAATATGAAGCTAATGTTTTACACCATTTATCCATTATTTTACATTCTGCTATGAATTACAAAAATTGCGTAGTACCTTTGCACACGCTTTTAAAGGGTAAAATCCGCATTTTTCACACCGCTTTGCAACTATTTCCCAACAAAAGTCGTCTTACTAATGTTATAATTTCTGAATCTAATACAATATAATGAGGCAATTAAAAATAGCAACCCAGATAACCAACAGAGATTCACAGGCTGTTGAGAAATATCTGCAGGAAATCTCAAAAATTTCCATGATCACACCTGAGGAAGAAACCATTCTGGCTCAAAAGATCAAAATGGGCGACCAGCGTGCATTAGATAAGCTGGTTCAAGCGAATTTACGTTTTGTGGTATCGGTAGCAAAACAATACCAGCACCAGGGGCTTTCTTTGAGTGATCTGATCAACGAAGGAAATCTTGGTCTGATAAAAGCAGCTCAGCGTTTTGATGAAACAAAGGGTTTCAAATTCATCTCTTACGCCGTTTGGTGGATCCGTCAATCTATATTGCAGGCTTTAGCCGAGCAGGGCAGGTTGGTTCGTTTGCCACAAAACAAGATTGGTACTTACAATAAAGCCAACAAAGCTTATATGGCTTTTGAGCAGGAGCATGAGAGAGAACCATCTACAGAAGAATTGGCAGAATTGCTTGAAATGAGCGAAACGGAGATCAACAATATTTTCCAGAGCAACACCCGTCACACTTCATTAGATGCACCGGTGCATGAAGCAGAAGATGTAGCCATGGGCGACCTTTTAAAAGGTGGGGCAGAAACAGATGAAGATGTAATGCATGATTCATTGAAAAATGAAATTCGTCGTGTATTGAAATCTTTAAGTCCACGTGAAGCAGAAATAGTAAATGCTTATTTTGGTCTGGATGGCGAAAATGGTGTTACCATTGAGCAGATCGGACAGAAGTACGACCTTACCAAAGAGCGTATCCGCCAGATCAAAGAAAGGGCTATCAAGCGTTTGCAGAAAGCAAGATACAGTGGCGCTTTAAAAGCGTACTTAGGTTAATAACATGACTATGTTTTATAAAAAAATCCTTCCATTCGGAAGGATTTTTTTTATGCTGTAGAGAATAAAAAAATACCGTGTATTGGGTATGTAAAGTACGCCGGATTCTATGAAATTTGTTTATAGTAAAAATCAATATAAAAATTTATAAAAAAATTGTGAGAAACAAAACATTACAATAAACTTTTCTTCTTCATACACAAAGATCAGGGCAGCTTTCGGGCTGCTCTTTTCGTAGGTATATTTAAGTAATTTTGCATAATGAAAAAGTGGATGACGGTTTTTGTTTTGCTGGCTTTAAGTTCCTGCGAAAAAGATATTAATTTTAAGCTCAATGAACCTGCAACGGCGCTGGTAGTTGATGCGCAGATTGAAAATGATCAGCCACCTTTTGTAGTACTTACAAAAAGCTTTTCCTTTTTTGCCAATATAAATCCACAGTTACTGGATTCTTCGTTTATTCATGGTGCAGATGTGTATGTCTCCAATGGTACACTTATACAAAAGTTGAAAGAATACAAGTACTCTTTAGCTACAGGATACAATTCTTATTATTACAGCACGGATTCTTCTAACCTGACTACTGCTTTTAAAGGAGCATTTAAAGGACGGTATACTTTAAAGATCGTATCAGGCGGAAAAGAATACAATTCATCGGTTGGTATTCCGGCATTGGCAATCTTTCCGGATTCTGTGTTCTATAAATTTTCTACTGATAATGATCGTCCGAACAAAAGATTATTATTTATTAGGGCAAAAGATCCACCGGGGCTGGGCAATTATGTGAGGTATTTTACAAAAAGAAATGATGAACCCTTTTTGCCTGGGCCAAATTCTGTTTATGATGACCAGGTAATAGACGGCAGCACATACACCGTAGAATTGCCGGCCGGAATCGACAGGAACAGCAATATAAAATCTGATAGTAATTATTTAAGAAAAGGTGATCTGGTTACTTTAAAATTCTGTAATATCGAAAAGCCGGTGTACACTTTCTGGAGCACCTGGGAGTTTGCATATCAGAGTATCGGTAATCCTTTTGCACAACCTAATAAAGTGATTGGTAATATTTCCAATGGTGCTTTAGGAGTTTTTTGTGGATACGCTTGTTTTTATGATACCCAGTTTCTACAATAATCGGTATCGACGGTTGGCGGATGTATATGCTGTTATGAAAATATTACTAATTTGATAATTGGTATATAATAATTTGAATTATTTTCACCCGACTATAAAAATGAATAAAATAAAATGGAAAATAAAGTTTCAGAAAAAGTAAAATGTTTAATAATAGGGTCAGGGCCTGCAGGATATACAGCGGCAATTTATGCATCCCGTGCAAACCTGAAACCATTGTTATACCAAGGCATACAGCCGGGAGGACAACTAACGATCACCACTGAAGTTGAAAATTATCCAGGTTACCCTGATGGAGTACAAGGCCCTGAAATGATGGTGCAATTTGAAAAACAAGCTGCAAGAATGGGTACAGATATCCGCTATGGCCTTGCAACAAATGTTGATTTTTCCGGTCATCCTTTAAAAGTGGAAATTGACGAAGAGAAATGGATAGAAGCTGATTCAGTAATTATAAGTACAGGAGCATCTGCAAAATGGCTGGGCATACCAAGTGAGCAAAAATTAAATGGTTACGGCGTAAGTGCCTGTGCTGTTTGTGATGGCTTTTTTTTTAAAGGAAAAGAGGTGGCGATAGTTGGTGCTGGAGATACTGCCGCAGAAGAAGCCTTGTATCTTTCTAAATTATGTACTGTCGTTCACATGATCGTTCGTAAAGATGAAATGCGTGCCAGTAAAGTGATGCAGAAAAGAGTGCTTGATACCCCAAATGTAAAAGTTTACTGGAACAGCGAAACAGATGAAGTGTTGGGCGATGCTAAAGTAGAGGGCGTAAGAATATTAAATAATCAGACCGGTGTTAAAACAGATATTCCTGTTAGTGCTTTTTTTGTAGCCATCGGTCACCAGCCTAATAGTGATATTTTTAAAGGCTGGCTTGATATGGATGAAGCAGGATATTTACAAACAATCCCTGGCACCAGTAAAACAAATGTACCTGGTGTATTTGCCTCCGGCGATGTACAGGATAAAATTTATCGCCAGGCTGTAACAGCAGCTGGTAGCGGTTGTATGGCTGCTTTAGATGCAGAAAGATACCTTGGAGAAAAAGGGTTTCACTAATAAATTGATAATGCTTGTGACATCAGCATAAATTTCTTGATAACAATCATCTTTTAACTATTTATCTGTTAGCAATTTAAAATATGTTCACTATTCACTTATCCAACCTGCGTTTTTTTGCTCATCATGGTGTGCATGATGAAGAAGCGATCGTGGGAAATGATTTTGAAGTATCAGTAGATGTGGAATTTGAAGTTGCTGATAAGATTAAATCTCTTTCTGAGACTGTTAATTACGTAGATATCTACATAGCAATAAAAAGAATATTCAGAAGCCCGGCGAAATTACTTGAAACACTTGCACGTGATATTTGTGAAGAAATTTACAATACAGATAAACGTATAAAAAAAATTAACATTACGATACATAAATTGAATCCACCAATTCCTAATTTTACCGGCAATGTTGGCGTGTCTTTTTCCAAATTGTTTTAAATTATGAAAGCGGTTTTTTTTCTTCTTTTACTTACTACATCTTTCAATTCTGTTATTGCCCAGGATATTAATACTGTCATTAGACAGGCGAATTACCTGGAATCTATTCCCGATGAAAAGGCTGCTTTTGAAAAATTTAAAGATGTATTAAAAATTCAACCGATAAATTTATATGCACTTACAAAATGCAGCGAACTCTGCAGCAGGATTGGCAACAGGGAAAAAGATACCAGGTCACGTGATAATTACTACAATGCCGCTATTATTTATGCGCAAACAGCATTAAAAGTTTCTCCTTTAAGTGATGAAGCAAATGTCGCAATGGCAATTGCTGTAGGCCGTACGGTTTTAATAAAAAGTGGCAAAGAAAAAATAATTGCTGTAAAAGATATAAAACGTTACGCTGATATCGCATTAAAAACAAATCCCAATAACTTTAAGGCCTGGCATATTTTAGGTAAATGGAATTTTGAAGTAAGCAATCTTAATGTCTTAGAAAGAAGCGCTACAAAAATTTTCTACGGTGGTTTGCCCGATGCTTCTTTAAAAAATGCTATTGCGGATTACGAAAAAGCAAAAGTACTCAGCCCATCATTTATGCTCAATTATCTTGAGTTGGCCAAAGCATACCACCGCAATGATGATACAAAACAGGCGCTTGCCCAGTTGCAAAAATTACTCACATTACCAAAGCAGACCGAGGATGATCCACGGATAAAAGCAGAAGCGCAAAAACTAATAGAGGATTGGAATTAAATATCTCTGAGCGGATTTAACCATTTATTATTAACACCGTTCATAATTTGCAATCCTATTTTCTTTGTTTAATATTTATCTTCGATAAAATATTAAATATTATGAAAATTCGTTTTTATGTTCTCTGTATTTTCTCAGCAATTAATTTTTCAGCTTTCTCACAGCAACCAGATGTTGTAACCAAGTATGATCCACATGCTTTATTCTCACCGTTGTTTTATACCGTTGGCGGTACCATCAGCCGTGCTGCTACCGGCGAGCCGAATGTTGGCTATTGGCAAAACAAATCTGACTACCAGATCAATGTTTTTTTAAACGATTCTACCAACGAAATTAAAGGCGCTGTTACTATTACTTATAAAAATAACAGTCCGCATTTTCTTCCTTTTTTATGGTTATATCTGGATCAGAATTTATTTGACAAAGACAGCCGTGGACAAGCCCGTATGCCCGTAGGTCAGAGAAGCCGTTATGGAGATGCAGGAAGTAACTTTGAAGGTGGTTTTAAATTAAGTGAGGTAAAAGCCGGCAATGAAAAAGCCGATTATATTGTAAATGATACCCGCATGCAAATCCGTTTGCAAAAGGCAGTAAAGCCGGGGGAAGTAATTAAAATAAAGATCGATTACTCGTTCACGTTACCTAAGTATGGCGCAGACCGTTGCGGTATTTTAAAAACAAAGAACGGTGATATTTATGCAGTAGCACAATGGTATCCACGCATGTGTGTGTTTGATGATGTACAGGGATGGAATACCAATCCTTATCTAGGGCCAAGTGAGTTTTACCTGGAGTATGGTGATTTTGATTTTAGTATTACTGCCCCTGCATCTCATATTATTGTAGCTAGCGGCGAATTACAAAATCCGTCTGAAGTGCTTACTCCAACCCAGTATAAAAGGTGGCAGGAAGCAAAGAACAGTGATAAAACTGTGATTATCCGTACAGATGATGAAGTAGTTGACCCATCTTCCAGGCCAAAAGAAAAAACATTAACCTGGAAATTTAAAATGAACAATGCAAGAGATGTGTCATGGGCATCTTCCAAAGCCTTTATATGGGATGCTGCAAGAATCAATCTGCCGGATGGCAAAAAAGCAATGGCAGAAAGTGTTTATCCTGTAGAAGCAAAGGGCGATGCAAAATGGGGGCGGGCAACAGAATTTACAAAAGGTAGTGTAGAAAATTACAGCAAACGCTGGTTCCCTTATCCTTATCCGGTTGCAACAAACGTAGCAAGCAATGTAAGTGGTATGGAATATCCTGGTATTGTATTCTGCGGTTCAAATACAGGCGGTAAAGGCCTCTGGGGTGTTACAGATCATGAATTTGGACATACGTGGTTCCCAATGATAGTAGGAAGTAACGAAAGAAAATATGGCTGGATGGATGAAGGCTTTAATACATTCATAAATTCCATTGCAGATAAAGATTTTAATAATAGTGAATTCTATAACGATAATACTGATAAATCGAATATTGTACAATATCTTTTTGGGCCAAACAGTGAAAGCATTTACAATACACCTGATGCCATGAAGGAAGCAAATATAGGAGCTACATTGTATTACAAACCAGGTTATGGTTTAGAGCTTTTACGCAATCATATTCTTGGACCCGACCGGTTTGATTATGCCTTTAGAGAATACATAAAAAGATGGGCTTATAAGCACCCAACACCATGGGATTTTTTCCGTACAATGGATAATGTAGCGGGCGAAGAATTGACCTGGTTCTGGAAAGGCTGGTTTCTTGAAAACTATAAACTTGACCAGGCCATTGCATCTGTTGCTTATGATAAAAATAATCCAGCCAACGGTGCCATTGTTACCCTTACAAATCTGGATCAAATGGCTATGCCGGTACTACTTAGTTACGAAACAAAATCAGGCATAAAAGGTACTAAAGAATACCCTGTTGAAATATGGAACAATACAGGAGTATTCAAAGTAAAACTGGATACGAAGGAAGAATTAAAATCGGTTACTATTGATGCAGGTCATGAGTTCCCGGATATGAATTATTCAAATAATAAATGGAACGGTAACTAAATATTTGTTGGTTGAAATCTTCTGGCAATCCTGATTATTCAGGATTGCTTTTTTTATGCTTATAACTGTTGGGGATAATTTTTATTTTACCTGTTCAGAATAAAATAATATTAAACTTGAAAAAATAACCGGCATTATTTACATTGAGTAAGATTTGATTGCAAAACTAAAAAGCCGTTACATGAAGCACTTTAAAGTTTACAGTAAAAATGATATCTTATCCCTGACCAAAGTTCGACGCTTTGAAACAAAACTAGGGGAACGTTTACAGTATATAAAACATGATGGTGAATGGCCGGAAGTGTTGCATCAATCTACTGCAAAATATGTATTGGTGGGTATTCCGGAGGATATCGGTATAAAGGCCAATTACGGAAACGGTGGTGCTGATACAAACTGGTATCCCTTTTTAAATTCTTTTTTAAATATTCAGAGCAATGATTTTCTTACAGGAGAAGATGTGTTGCTGTTAGGCCATTTTGACTTTGGTGATCTGAAATATTTAATTGAAAATAATGCCTATAACAAAGATGAATTAATAGATGCTTATCGGCACGCATTAAACATCATTGATGAAGAAGTGGAAAATATGATGAAAGCAATTGCATCGGTAAAAAAAATACCTATTGTAATTGGAGGTGGTCATAATAATGCTTATCCTGTTATCAAAGGAGTATCTAAAGGTTTATATAAAGCCGGCGTTCTGCCCCTGGCACAACTCAACTGTATTAACCTGGATGCTCATTCAGATTATAGAACTATGGAAGGAAGGCATAGCGGTAATGGTTTTAGGTATGCTGAAGCTGATGGTTACCTTGGTAAATATTCTATCATCGGGTTACACGAAAATTATACGCCTCAAAATGTATTAACAGATATTCATGCAAATCCTTTTATTCAATACAGCACTTACGAAGATATATTTATACATGAAAAAAAGAATTTCATCCAGGCCATCTCACAGGCTACCGGGTTTACCGAAGATACTTTTACCGGGATAGAGCTGGATATGGATTGTATACAAAATACACTTTGCAGTGCACGTACACCATCTGGTATTACAGCTTTACAGGCAAGGCAGTATATTAATTTTACTGCCACAGATTCTAAAGTTGCTTACCTGCATATTGCAGAAGCAGCATGCCAGTTAGGTGATGGAACAAAAGATGAAATTTCGGGTAAGCTTATCAGTTACCTGGTAAGTGATTTTATAAAAGCGAATACACAATTATAATAAATGCTGTAAAATTTTGTGTGGATTTTTTATATCATATCATTACCCTGCCGGCTTAGTATATGCCTGTATTTATTAAAGATGCCATTTTTTGTTACAAAACCTTGGTAAATATTATCTGCATCTGTTACCGCCAGTATTCTCATATCAATGCTGTCCATCAGCTGCATTACTTTGAACATCGGTGTATTGATATCAATTTTTTTATCTGCAGGTTGTGCAATATCCTTTATAAGACGTTTACGATCCTCTTGCTTTTCACTAACCAGGTATTCCAGTAATTGATCACTGTATAAAATACCAGTAAGTTCACCATTAGTATCTACTACAGGGAAAACATTTCGATGCGTATGTATAATTTCGCTGCTCCTGCTTTGCAACACATCGTCCGGGTGCAGAATAACAAAATCTTTCTCTAACAGGTATTTTAATTTTATTCTTCTTAATACATTGTGGTCTTTATTTTCCTGCGAAATAAGATTTCCTTCATCTGCCAGGCTACGGGTGTAAATGGAATATTTTAAAATTCCCTTGTTAATAAAATAAGAAATAGCAGACACGATCATAAGCGGTACCATCAATATATAACCGCCTGTAATCTCTGCAGCTAAAAAGATACCAGTTAATGGTGCATGCATCACACCACTTATAGATGCAGCCATACCGGCAATAATAAAATTAGTAACATTAAGGTGTACCATCCCGGTAAGGTTAAAACCAAAGGCAAATACAAAACCCAGCATTCCGCCAACTACTACGCTGGGCCCAAACATACCGCCATTGCCACCACTGCTCATTGTAATGATGCAGGCAAAGGTTTTACCCACCACTGAAACAAATGCAAACAACATCAATACCCATGCAATGTCCTGGTATTCCGAGAAAAAGCTATTTGCTAAAAGTGATTGATAATTCCCATCAAGTAGTTTCTGAATAGTAATATAGCCTTCACCATAAAGTGCCGGCATTAAGGCAATTAAAATTCCTATCATCACGCCTCCAATTAGTACTTTATTGTACCTGTTTTTTATTGTATGAAACCAGTTATGTATTGCCGAATTAAGCTTTGTAAAATAGACAGAATAAATACCTACTATAATTCCAAAAATGATATAATACCAGATGGCATCTATGATCCAGCCTTTGGTGACTAATGCAAAAAGCGGTTCTTTGTAAATTAGCTGCGATACAACTGAAGCAACAGCTGAAGAAATTAATAATGGAATTACTGCAGGTATAGAAAATTCCGGTAACATCACTTCAATTGCAAAGATCATCCCGGTAATAGGGCTGTTAAATGCACCTGAAATTCCGGCAGCACCGCCGCAGGCTAGAAGTAATGTGACCTCACGATAATTTAAGCCAAAAAAACGTCCAATATTAGATCCAATTGCTGCACCACTTGCAACAGCAGGAGCTTCAAGCCCCGCCGAGCCACCAAGCCCAACAGTCAGTGCACTGGAAATTATCTGGGAATAAATATTATGAAAATCTATTCTGCTGCTGTCATGTGATATTCTGTATAAGATCGGCGGAATACCATGTTGAAATTTCCTCCGTCTTATAAAAGTACGTATATACAAGACTGTTAGAAATATACCAATTAACGGAAAAAAGAAATAGAGATAATATTTATATTTCCAGGTAAGATCATTTTGTAAAAAACTGGCAACGGAGTGGGTAAGTTCTTTTAATACAGAAGATGCAGCACCGCCAAATATACCAACCGCTATTGCCGCTAAGATGAGGAAATTGTTATTAGATATTTTTTGTTTACGCCATTGGTTAAAAGATGCAAGGTATTTTAAAAACTTATTATACATTATAAGTTATAGTGGCCATTTTTTTTGATTTGAAACTGCAAATGTACTGTAAATGGCTCTCTATTAAATTAAAATTGAAGAGGAAATAGCTATTTTAATTACTCATTAACCGAATTATTTATTTTTTAAGGTATAGAAATTAATAAAAATGCCAACTTTAAAGTTGGCATTTTTATATAAGTCTTTAATTCCTATTTATTCTGCTGCTTGCAGGTATTGTGCATAAGCATATCCTTCTTCGCCATCATCTGTACGTACAAGCCACCATTGGTCATTGCTCTTGTTCACAAGAGTAATTGTTTCTCCATGGGCTGCTTTACCTACAATTGGCTGGTCAGTTCCCGGTCCTTTGCGGATATTAAGGTTACTACTTTCAGTTACTACTTTTACTTTTGTTACTGCAGCGTCCATTGCAACATTCACGTTTAGAATAAGATCTCCGCCGGTAAAGTTGGGATCTATTTCGCCATATTTTGCCCAAAGTTCATCCTTTACTGCTCCTGTTGCTGCAGTACCATCAATGTATAATACACCATCCTGCTCTCTAACTGCAAGATCGGTAATACCTGCTGCAGTTGCAGCATCAGTAAGTGGTTTATATTTATCTTGTAATGCCATAATTTGTTTCCTCCGTTTTATTTTACAGTTAGTTTGTTTTCAATTTTTTTAGGATGAAGACTATTCAAAGCCATCATTAATTTAGGCAGAGATGCTTTAGCGATTGTACCTGTAAGTGTTACTACGCCATCAGCAATAGCAGCAGTCACGGTAGGGAAATCTTTCGTTGCATCTTTTACAGAAGTAGTAAGTGCATCGTCTGCTGAAACTACTACAGGAGCTGGTGCTACAACTGGTGCAGGAAGCGTTTCATTGTTTACAACATCTTTAACGCCTTTAACAGCTTTTGCTTTAGTTGTACTTGCAGTTTTGGTTGCATCATCACTTACTTCACCGCTTAAAGTAGCTACGCCTTCATTTACCATTACCAATACATTTGCAGTAGATGGATCTTCTTTCAGACTTTTTTCAATTGAGGCTTTAATGTCCGCATCTTTTGGCTTGCAGCTTGTAAACCCAATAGCTGTAATAAGAGCTAAAGCAGGTAATACTTTTAGAATTTTCATTAGTTGTTTTTTAGGTGATTCGATAATTCTTTTAACATATCAAATATAATGCTATGTTTTTTAAAATAGGTACCGAAATTTTTATAGTAAGATTTTTTCATCTAAAAAACGTTATTCTGCACACTCTTTAATAAATCATATAAAATCATTCTTTCTGATAAAGTAAAACAGAGAATGCAAAACTTATTACAAATGATCTATTGATTTTTTTATACACAATCAGTTAAAAACCTTACTTAAATTTTAAGGTTCCATTAATTATATTTGCCACACTCTACTTGTACTAAAAATATTAGTAACTTGCGATCCTGTAAATTTTTAAGTAAAAGAGAAACAATAAAAACTGTTTGTAACCAAAAAATAGTATGGCAGAAAAAAACATGTTTGATTATACGGAAGATAATATCCGGAGCCTCGAATGGCAGGAGCATATTCGTTTAAGACCAGGAATGTATATTGGAAAATTAGGTGATGGAAGCAGCCCGGATGATGGTATCTATGTGTTGTTAAAAGAAGTAATCGATAATTGTATTGATGAACATACTATGGGCCACGGGAAACATGTGGATGTAAAAATTGATGGGAAAACGCTTACAGTGAGAGATTTTGGCCGTGGAATTCCTTTAGGAAAAGTGGTGGATGTAGTAAGTAAAATGAATACCGGTGCCAAGTATGACAGTAAAGCTTTTCAAAAAAGTGTAGGACTAAATGGTGTCGGTACAAAAGCGGTTAATGCGCTGAGTAAATATTTTAAAGTGACAGCTTTCCGGGAGGGCAGAGAAAAAGTAGCAGAGTTTGAAAGAGGAATTTTAACGAAAGAACATAAAGAAGGAACAACAAAAGAAGATAATGGAACTGAAGTAACTTTTGTACCGGATGAAACGATTTTTAAAAATTTTCATTTTGTACAGGAATATTTAGATAACCAGTTCTGGAATTACTGTTACCTGAATGCCGGGCTGGTAATGAATCTGAATAATAAAAGGTATGTCAGCAAAAATGGTTTGCTCGATTTATTGCAACGCAAGACGAATGAAGACGAGATCCGTTACCCGATTATACATTTAAAAGGCGAGGATATTGAAATAGCGCTGACGCATGAAAATGCCTATGGCGAAGAATATTACAGTTTTGTAAATGGACAGTTCACTACGCAGGGAGGTACGCACCTGGCAGCTTTTCGGGAGGGTTATGTAAAAACTATCAGGGATTTTTATAAAAAGGATTATGATGCGGCTGACGTACGGGGAAGTATATGCGCTGCAATTTCTGTAAGGGTACAGGAGCCGGTTTTTGAAAGCCAGACCAAAACAAAGCTGGGTTCACAAACAGTTTATGAAAACGGTCCGAGCATGAAGAACTTTATCGGTGACTTCCTCGGGAAAGAACTTAATAATTTTCTGCATAGGAATACGGCGGTAGCAGATGCTCTAAAAAGACGCATTGAGCAAAATGAAAGAGAACGTAAAGAACTTGCTGGAATAAAAAAATTAGCGAACGAAAGAGCAAAAAAAGCTAATCTCCATAATAAAAAACTTAGGGATTGTAAGTTTCATTATAATGATGAGGCTACAGGTAAAGACAAAGAGAATATTTTAGAAAAACAAAAAGAGAGTACCATTTTTATCACCGAAGGGGATAGTGCCAGTGGTTCTATCACCAAGGCCCGCAATGTAAACACGCAGGCGGTTTTCAGTCTTCGGGGTAAGCCATTGAATTGCTACAGTCTCACAAAAAAAGTGGTATATGAAAATGAAGAATTTAATTTATTGCAACATGCGTTGAATATAGAAGAAGGATATGAAGGGCTTCGTTATAATAATATTGTGGTTGCTACGGATGCGGATGTGGATGGAATGCATATCCGGCTTTTGTTGATGACATTCTTTCTCCAGTTTTTCCCTGACCTGGTAAAGAATCAACATGTTTACATTTTAGAAACGCCTTTGTTCAGGGTGCGTAATAAGCAGGAAACTATTTATTGTTATGACGAGGCCGAAAAGCAAAAAGCGATAAAAAAATTGGGTACAAAACCAGAGATAACAAGGTTTAAAGGGCTGGGCGAAATAAGTCCGGATGAATTCGGCCGCTTTATTGGTGCGGATATGAAACTGCAGCCGGTGATAATGGAACAGGGCGAACATGTGCAGAATTTACTCGAATATTATATGGGGAAAAATACACCAAGCCGCCAGGATTTTATTATAGATAATTTAAAAGTGGAAGTGGACCTGGTGAAGGAAAGTGAAGTGGTTGAGTAGTCAGTATTCTAAATTAAACTATTAGTAAACGTAGATTTTTAATGTTTGAATTTCACCAGGATAAAAGAAAATATTTTGAGATAAACATCGCTAATGTTGAAAAATATGTACTGCCATTTATTGAAGAAAAATTTGCTGTAAAGCCAGGAATGCGTGTGCTGGAAATTGGATGCGGTGAAGGTGGTGTACTAAAAACATTTTTAGATCGTGGGCTTATTGGCGTGGGTGTAGAACTGGATGAAGTACGATTGGTAGATGCCCGTAACTGGCTGGCTGATGAGATTGCTACCGGTAAAGTGGAGTTTGTTTCAAAAAATATTTATGATGCCGATGTAGAGAAAGATCTCGGTGGACGCTTTGATATTATAATACTGAAAGATGTAATAGAACATATTCATGACCAGCCAAAAATTATGTCTTATATGCAAACATTCCTTACAGAAAATGGTGTGATCTTTTTTGGATTTCCGCCCTGGCAAATGCCGCTGGGTGGTCATCAGCAGATATTAAAAAGTAAGTGGCTGTCAAAAATTCCTTATTATCATTTACTGCCAATGCCGGTTTATAAAGGCATTTTAAAAATGGCTAAAGAGAATGTACAGGAAATGCAAGAGATAAAGGAAACTGGTATTTCAATTGAGCGGTTTGAAAAAATTTCGGAACAAACAGGGTATAATGTTCTTAATAAAAAACATTACCTCATCAATCCAATCTATCAATATAAATTTGGATGGAAGCCAAAAGAACAATTTGGCTTTATAAAATCAATTCCATGGGTGCGTAATTTTTTTACGACCTGCGTATATTATTTAATTCAGAAAAAATAAAATGAATATCATCTGCAAAAACTGCAATACTCATTTTAGGGGCAATTACTGTCCCGAGTGCAGTCAGAAGGCTGATTCGGGAAGGCTTAAGGTAAAGCATGTGATAAATGAATTTTGGCATAACCTAACGCACACGGATAAAGGCTATATGTCGTTGCTTAATGGAATGATCAGACACCCAGGTGTAGTGATCAGGGAATATATTGAAGGTCAAAGAAAAAAATATTTTAATCCTTACACTTTCTATATCGTAACTACGGCTATTTTAATTTTTATAACCAGCCAGGTATTTAAATATGAAGATAAACTGTTTGACTTCCGGAATGAATATGGGCAGTTTCTTAACCTACACCGTAACATTATAAATATCTGCTGCCTGCCGGTTGTTGCATTGTTACTTCAATTATTTTTTTATAAAAAGAAATACAATTATGCAGAATGGATAACATTTCTGGTGTTCGCTTTTGGGTTCATTAATTTTTTTGAAATTTTTATCCAGCTTTTATATTTTCCTTTCATAAGTTATCATTCATGGCTAGCGAACTATACAGATATGGCTGGCTATATAATATTTCTGCTGGTATTAATACGTTTTACGGAGGCTAAAAAATGGTGGCAAATACTGGAATGTTTTTTAGTAGTATTGATCATTTATTTTTTTGTAGAACTGGTAGCCCAGTTGATAGCGCTTGGTATTTGGGGCGTGCCCATCGAAAAATTAATAAGAATGTTTAAAAATTCATTTTAGTAATTATGATACATATAGTTTTTAATGAAGCAGATGTAAAAGTTTTAGAAAAAGCCATCGCATTAGATGAAACCCTTGCAGGCGAAGTAATACAAATAAAAGATGACTACGCCGTTGGGCCATTGGATAGCCTTTACGTTGGAGAAGGAATAGAAGCAAGAAAAGATTGGTGGCGGCAAGTGCTGTCTGGTGGCGACTTTGCCGGTAAAGTAGATACAGATGAAGTAAATGATTATAAAACTGCTGCAGAACTTGTAGGAACAATGCGCCGTAATGAAGACGAGACAATCTGGCTATGGGCAGCACAAAATAAGCATGATGTTAGCGGGTATTACTGGCTGTTGAATTATATGAAGGAATTCCAAAGTAGGGTATTTATTCTTTACCTTAATAACCTGCCTTTTATAAATGAAAAAGGAAATATTTTTTATCCGACCTGGCTGCATGAAATTCCTGCAAAGGAATTTTTAAAAGCAAAAAAACTAGCACGTGAAATTACGCTGAGTGAATTTGAAGTGGACCCGGATGAGTGGACAAAACTTTGTAATGAAAATAAAGGCGTACGATTGCTGGAAGGCGGCAAAAAATTAGTGCAGGAAGATTATGATTTTTATGATGCTGATTTGAAGAAATTTATAACCGGCGACTGGCAAAAGGCTTCAAAGATCATACAGCACTTTTTGGGCAAATCAAAAGAGACTACCGGCGATGCATACCTGCTTTGGCGGCTTAAAATCATGATTGCAATGGATATGTTTGATGTACAAGGAAAAGTTGCCAATATGAAAGATTTTGAAGTAAAATTAAAAGCTTGATAAGATGGATATAAAAGGCATTCACCATATTGCTATACTTACAGACAGATATGAACGAAGTAAAGTATTTTATACAGATGTACTCGGCTTTGAAATCATAGCAGAAACCTATCGCAAAGAAAGAGACTCTTACAAACTTGATCTTTCTATAAACGGGCTGTATCAAATAGAAATATTTTCTTTTCCGGATTATAAAGAGAGAGCCTCTTACCCCGAAGCGAAAGGCTTGCGGCATTTGGCTTTAAGTGTAGAAAATCTTGATGCAGCCGTAAGCGAATTGCTTGCAAAAAATGTAGAAGTACAAAGTATACGAACAGACGAAATAACGGCCAAAAGGTTTTGTTTTTTTTATGATCCCAATGGGCAGCCGTTGGAATTGTATGAAATATAAAATGAAAGGTTGCGCCTTTGGGTGAAAAAAATAATTATGGCGAAAAAAGAAAAAGAAGAATACAAACACAGCGATACGGGTGTAAGCGGTCAATATAAAACCTGGTTTTTAGATTATGCCAGTTATGTAATATTAGAACGTGCTGTTCCTGCACTTGAGGATGGTTTAAAGCCGGTACAGCGCCGTATTCTGCATGCAATGAAAGAAATGGATGATGGCCGATTTAATAAAGTTGCAAACATAATCGGGCAAAGTATGCAGTACCATCCGCATGGTGATGCCAGTATTGGCGATGCTTTGGTGAATATGGGACAGAAAGATTTGTTGGTAGAAACGCAGGGAAACTGGGGCGATGTACGTACTGGTGATGAAGCAGCAGCGGCAAGATATATTGAAGCAAGACTAAGCAAATTTGCTTTGGAAGTTGCCTTTAATGCTAAGACAACGAACTGGCAGTTAAGTTATGATGGCCGTAAGAATGAGCCGGTAACATTACCGATGAAATTTCCTTTATTGCTGGCGCAAGGTGCCGAAGGAATTGCAGTTGGTCTTGCAACTAAAATATTACCGCATAATTTCTGTGAATTAATAGAAGCATCTATAAAACATCTTCGTGGTAAAAAGTTTGAAATACTTCCGGATTTTCAAACAGGAGGAACTATGGATGCCAGTAATTACAATGAAGGCAGGCGTGGCGGAAAAATAAGAGTGCGTGCTATTGTTGAAGAGCATGATAAGAAGACTCTGATAATAAAAAGTGTGCCGTTTGGCGTGACCACGACGCAATTAATGGAGAGCATTGTAAAAGCTAATGACCAGGGGAAAATAAAAATTAAAAAAGTAACCGATCATACTGCAGCTGATGTAGAAATTTTTATAGAATTAGCATCGGGAATATCACCGGATATCACTATTGATGCATTGTATGCTTTTACAGATTGTGAAGTCAGTATTTCGCCAAATGCCTGTGTGATCGTAAATAAAAAACCACAGTTCTTAAGTGTACAGGAACTACTAAAATCAGCAACGGAAAATACAAAAGATCTGCTGAAAAGAGAACTGGAAATAAAGCTGGAAGAGTTGCAGGAGAAATGGCATTACACATCTTTAGAAAAAATATTCTTTGAAGAGAAGATATACAAAGAGCTGGAGAAAAAACATGAGACCTGGGACAAAGTGCTGGAAGCAATTGACAAGGCTTTTAATCCTTTTAAAAAATTATTAAAAAGAGATATTACCCGGGAAGATATTGTAAAACTTACGGAGAAGCCTGTACGCAGAATATATAAACTGGATATTTACGAATTGAATGAGCAGATCAAAAACCTGGAAGCCGAAATTAAAAAGGTAAAACATGACCTTGCAAACCTGGTTGATTTTGCAGTAGCTTACTATGAAAACCTTTTAAAGAAATTCGGCAAAGGCAGAGAGCGCAAGACGGAGATAAAACAATTTGACGTAATACAGGCAAAAACTGTGGCTATTGCTAATATTAAAATATATGCAAATTTTGCGGATGGATTTATTGGAACTGGCTTGAAGAAAGATGAGCTGATCACTGAAGTATCTGAACTGGATGATCTGATTGCTTTTACCAAAGCTGGTATGATGAAAGTTGTGAAGGTTTCGGATAAAGTATTTATTGGAAAAGATATTTTACATGTAGCTGTGTTTTTAAAGAGCGATGACCGCACTACTTATAACATGATATATGTGGATGGTAAAACCGGTGTGAGTTATGCAAAACGCTTTAATGTGACTGGTGTGACCAGAGATAAGGAATATGATCTTACCAAAGGTGCTGAAAAAAGCCGGGTGCATTATTTTACTACCAATGCCAATGGAGAAGCGGAAGTAGTTAAGATTATTTTAAGCCCTAACTGCAGTGCAAAGAAGAAGGAGCTTGAATTTTATTTTGAAGAACTGGAAATAAAAGGAAGAGGAAGCATCGGTAACCAGGTTACAAAGTATCCTATAAAATCAGTGAAATTTAAAGAGGCGGGTAAGTCAACATTGGATGCAAAGAAATTTTGGTTTGACAATAAGTTTGGTAGACTGAATACAGAAGAAAAAGGAGAATATCTTGGTAAATTTGAAGCCGAAGACAGGATCCTCGTCATTTTCACGGATGGCAATTATGAGATCGTAGACCAGGAATTGACGCAGCGCTTTGAGCCGGATAAAATCTTATTACTCGAAAAATATGATGCTGATAAAATAATCACAGCTGTATATCTTGACCAGGATAAACTTCAGTATAATATAAAGCGTTTCAAAATTGAGACAAGTACATTGCATAGTAAATTTTATTTTATTAAAGAGGGAAAAGATAACAGACTGGAGACGGTGACAACAGAACAGAACCCTGTACTGAAAGTGCAAACGGGACGTGGTCAGCAGGTAAACAAAGCAAAATTTAAGGTAGATAAAATGGTTGAAGTGATGGGTTGGAAAGCTATTGGTACCAAGCTGGTTGATTTTAGCAAATCAGTGGAAATGGAGTGGGAGGTGAAGGATGAAAATAATGGCCAGGGAGATTTGTTTGAATAAGGCTGTGATAAGTTATAAAGTGCATTTGCGTGAGGGAT
>JBDSIB010000146.1:0-12386 GCA_039918155.1 Ferruginibacter sp. | reverse complement strand
AAGGGAGGCAGGTTTTTTTCTTTACTAACTGTTTTACGCAAATCCTTTAGCTGTTGTAATAATACTTCGTCCGTAGCACCTTGTGCTTCCGGACCAGCTTCTGCGGCTTCATCATCTGCGTAAGCATCTTCAAACAAATTGTTTAAGGTAATTTTAAAAGAGGTAGGCTTTTTCAGGAAGGCTTTACCGGCTTTTGTAAATTTCAACACGCCATATTCTACAATATCCTTTTCAATAATTCCTCTAAGCAACATCTGCCTGATAAGGCTACTCCAAAAATGTGGTTCTTTATCATTGCCACTCGCAAACTCTTCCAACGCTTCATGGCGGAACATTTGTACCTGCGTAGTTGCTTTTCCCGTGAGGATAAGCATTACATATTCTATGGCAAATTGTTCGCCCAAGGCTGCTACTACTTTCAATACGGTAACGGCTTCGTTTTTCGCTTCTACTTTTTCTTTAGGATGTAAACAATTGTCGCATTGGCCACAACTTTTTTCATCATTATATTCTTCCCCAAAATAATAGAGCAAAGTTTTACGGCGACAAACACTGCTCTCCGCATAACTTACTGTTTCATTTATTAACTGTGCGCCAACTTCTCTTTCGTTCAGCGGCTTGTCCCGCATCAAATGTTCCAGTTTAGAAACATCTTTATGAGAATAATATAAAATACATTTTCCTTCCATACCATCTCTGCCGGCACGCCCGGTTTCCTGGTAATAATTCTCTATTGATTTTGGAATATTATAGTGTATCACAAACCTTACATCAGGTTTATCAATACCCATCCCGAAGGCAATGGTTGCAACAATAACATTTACATCTTCGTTTAGAAATTCATCTTGCCTTTTTGACCTCAGTTTTGCATCCAGTCCTGCATGATAAGCAACGGCAGAAATACCATTTGCAACAAGCATTGCAGCAAGCTCTTCCGTCGTTTTGCGGTTAAGTGTATAAATAATACCGCTTTTATTTTTGTGCAGTTGTATAAATCTTACAATGCTTTTATTAGTTTGATCCAGGTTTACTTTTGGCAATACTTCGTAATAAAGATTACCACGGTTGAAAGAAGAAATAAAAATAGCCGGATTACGAAGTCCCAGATTTTTTACAATATCACTCTGCACTTTAGGCGTAGCCGTAGCCGTTAGTGCTATAATGGGAACATCAGGGTTTATTAATTCCATCATCTCCTTTAGCCTGCGGTATTCAGGTCTGAAATCGTGGCCCCATTCTGAAATACAATGGGCTTCATCTACTGCAAAAAAAGAAACCTTTAGTTCTTTAAAAAAATTAATATTGTCTTCTTTGGTAAGGGTCTCAGGCGCTACGTAAAGCAATTTTGTTTTGCCAGAAGTAAGATCATCTTTTACAACTTTTTGCTGCCCCTTATTTAGCGTACTGTTTAAAAAGTGAGCCACATCATCTTTGCTACTGTAGCTACGTACCAGGTCTACCTGGTTTTTCATTAATGCAATTAGTGGAGAAACAATTATTGCAACGCCTTCGCAGATCATTGCGGGCAATTGATAACATAAACTTTTTCCGCCGCCTGTAGGCATTATTACAAATGTATCAGTGCCACTTATCAGGCTTTGAATAATTTTTTCCTGAGGACCTTTAAATCCATCAAAACCAAATTCGTGCTGTAGCTGAGCAGAAAGATCTTTTGAAACATGAATGGCAGTGTTTTTTACTGTTGTCTTGGTAGATTTTTTATCTGCTGGGGGTTTTGCCGCTTTGGATAATGATTTTGTCGCCATAATTTTTTGAACTGAAACCTGGATGGTTTATGAAATAATGTTTCTACATCTGCTTTTCATAAAGGGCAGCGAAGTTAACTTAATCGGGGTGCAATTCAAACCAATATATGGTTAAACAGCAAGACTGAAAAAATCACAGCTTCTTTTCACTCCTTAAGATACGGAAAAAAATAAAAAAATCAATATTTTATACAATCGGCAACTGCATAGGAATGTATGCCGGTATCTTTGCATTTCAGCCGAATTAAAGTAGGTTTGCGGCATTAAAAAATGGATACAATAATAAATAGCGCAAAACGCAGCATTGATTTGCAGGCAAAGTCCATTTCGGCTCTTGCGGGCTACATTAATGATGATTTTATTAAGGCTGTTCAAAAAGTTGCAGCTTGCAAAGGCCGTTTGGTAATCAGTGGTATAGGTAAAAGTGCCATCATTGCCCAAAAGATTGTTGCTACCATGAACAGCACAGGCACGCCTGCAATTTTTATGCATGCTGCAGATGCCATTCATGGCGATCTGGGAATGGTGCAGCCTGAAGATATTGTAATGGTGATCAGTAAAAGTGGTGACAGTCCTGAAATTAAAGTGTTGGCGCCTTTGGTAAAAAATTTCGGGAATATTCTCATCGGCATGGTGGGTAATATACATTCTTACCTGGCGGAGCAGGCTAATATCGTTTTAAATACAACTGTAGATCAGGAAGCATGTCCTAATAACCTGGCACCAACCACAAGTACTACTGCACAAATGGTAATGGGAGATGCAATGGCAATTTGCCTGATGGAAGTAAAGAATTTTAAAAGTGATGATTTTGCACGATATCACCCCGGGGGTATTTTAGGCAAAAAATTATACTTACGTGTAAGCGATATTATTGCAAGCAACGAAAAGCCGGTAGTAAAAAGCAACACTTCTATAAAGGGTGTATTGGTAGAAATTACTCAAAAAAGATTGGGTGCTGCTGCTGTGGTAAATGATAAAATGGAAGTGCTGGGAATTATTACTGATGGTGATATAAGAAGAATGTTGGAAAAATATGATTCCTTCACGCATCTTACAGCCGGAGATATAATGAGTAATAATCCCAAATCAATTGATGCAGAAGCTTTGGCTGCAGAAGCTTTCGAAAAAATGAGCAGCAATAATATAAGCCAGCTGGTAGTTACCAATGGTACTGCGTTTGCAGGCATTGTTCACTTACACGATCTTGTAAAAGAAGGCATTATTTAACCCTAAGTTTTACACCTTACTATTATGAATAAGAATCATTGTGTAGCAATTATGGCGGGTGGCATCGGAAGCCGCTTTTGGCCAATGAGCCGTACCGATTTCCCGAAACAGTTCCTGGATATTTTAAATATTGGCCGCACTTTAATACAGTCTACTTACGACAGGTTTTTAAAATTTATTCCTGCGGAAAATATTTATATTGTTACTTCGGTTCTGTACAAGGATATTGTTGCAAAACAATTACCCAATCTTAATCCTGATAATATTTTATGTGAGCCATCCCGAAAAAACACAGCAGCTTGCGTAGCATTTATTTCTTATAAATTACATCAGCTTAATCCAAATGCAAATTTAATTTGTGCTCCTGCAGATCATCTAATTACAGATACAGAAGCGTTTGAAAAAACCTGTTTAAATGCATTGCATTTTACATCTCATATTAAAGCATTGCTTACACTTGGCATTAAACCCACTAATCCAAATACCGGCTACGGATATATACAGTACGAATCTTTGGCAGTGAGCGAAAATGTTTATAAAGTAAAAACGTTTACAGAAAAACCTGACCTGGAATTAGCAAAAACTTTTTTAGCCAGTGGCGATTTTCTCTGGAACGCAGGCATATTTGTTTGGGAGGTAAAAAATATTGTAAGGGCATTCGAAAAAAATCTACCTGAAATGCACGAGGTATTTGATGCCGAAAAATTAAATTTTAATACCAAAAAGGAAACCGCTGCCATTGAGCGTATTTATCCACAATGCGTTAATATTTCCATTGATTATGGTATAATGGAAAAAGCAGATAACGTATATGTAATTCCATCTTCTTTTGGCTGGAGCGATCTCGGCACGTGGAAGAGTGCTTACGAAACCTTTGAAAGAGATTACCTGGATAATGCTGTGGGGGGAACCAATGTGGTGGTAATTGATGCAACAAAAAACATGGTTCATGCCGATAATAAAAAATTGGTGGTCTTACAGGGACTGGATGATTTTATTGTAGTGGATACCAAAGATGTTTTATTGATCTGTAAAAAAGATAAAGAACAGGAAATAAAAGAATACGTAGCGGAAATAAAAAGAAGTAAAGGAGATAAATATTTGTAATAATACAAATCAACATATTATTACCTGCTTAATCTTACTTTTGAAAAGCACAGCAACGCATTTATGTTTTGACTCCAGAAATACAAAGTAAACTTCCCTTAGTTGGAACTACCATTTTCACGGTGATGAGTAGTCTTGCTACGCAACACAATGCTATAAATCTTGGCCAGGGCTTCCCGGATTTTAGCATGGATGATGAGCTGATAAGCCTTGTAAATAAAGCAATGAAGGATGGGCACAATCAATACGCTCACATGAACGGCTTGCCAGTATTACGGCAACGCATAGCTGAAAAAGTGCAAGACCTCTATAATGCTTCTCTAAACCCTGATGAAGAAATAACAATTACGCCAGGTGGCACTTATGCTATTTATACTGCACTCACCGCCATACTGAAAAAAGGTGATGAAGTAATTGTTTTTGAACCTGCTTACGATAGCTATATTCCCAACATAGAAATAAACGGCGCTGTTGCATTACCGGTAGCTTTATCTTTCCCGGATTATAAAATAAACTGGCAAACCGTAAAAGAAAAAATAACTCTTAAAACAAAAGCAATCATCATTAACTCTCCGCATAACCCAACAGGAAAAGTGCTGGAAGAAGATGATATAAAACAGTTAACTGAAATCGTAAAAGGCACGGGTATATTTATCATCAGCGATGAAGTGTATGAGCATTTGGTCTTTGATGGTAAACAACATTTATCTATTTTAAAATACCCTGAATTGTACGAAAGAAGTTTTGTGTGTTTTTCATTTGGAAAAGTTTATCACTGCACCGGCTGGAAAATTGGCTATAGCATTGCACCTCCTGCATTGATGAAAGAGTTCCGAAAAGTACATCAATACAATTGCTTTAGCGCTCATACACCTATGCAATATGCGCTTGCTGATTTTATGCAGCATAAATCTGCTTACCTGGATCTCGGAAATTTTATACAGAAAAAAAGAGATTTTTTTCATGAAGGAATGAAGCAAACTAAATTTAAAGACATTTCCTCCCACGGAAGTTATTTTCAACTATACAGTTATGAAAATATAAGTAATGAATCAGAAAATGATTTTGCAAAAAGGGTTGTAAAAGAATATGGAGTAGCGGCAATACCCGTTTCTGCATTTTATAAATCCCCGGTTGAAAATAAAGTAGTACGGTTTTGCTTTGCCAAAAAAGAAGAAACGCTGGAAAAGGCGATTGAAAAATTACAAAAAATTTAATACGTCATTTTGAATAGCATCCATATATTTGTGCAAAACTAAAACCACTTTATGAAAAAAATCTTCCCCGCAATTATTGTTGCGGCTATTATTTGTTTTGGCTGCGGTCCTACAATTTACAAATCCCAGGACTTTGAAAGCAAAACTGCCTCACACAAAATTGTCGCTATTTTACCTGCAGAAGTCAGCATTTCATTGAGGCCGAATGAAATGAAAAAAACATCCATAGAACAGTTAAATGCCTCTGAAGAAAAAACCGGCCTTGAGATACAGGACAAAATGTACACCTGGTTTTTAAAGCGTAGTAACAAATTTAAATACACTGTTACTTTCCAGGATATCAGTAAAACAAATGCCATATTATTACAAAACGGAATTGGCTATAACGATATGCGCAAAAAAACCAAAGATGAACTGGCAAGATTGCTGAATGTAGATGCTGTAATTTCTACAAGAGCTGATATGAAAAAACCGATGAGTGAGGGCGCTGCGGTAGCAGTAGGTTTGTTGGTAGGCGCCTGGGGATCTACTAATAATATACAAACCACTATTTCTATAAACGAAGCAAAACAGGGTGACCTGGTGTGGAAATATGATTACCATGCTGATGGATCAGTTGGCAGCAGCACCACAAATCTTGTGAATGCTTTAATGAGGAATGCTTCTAAAAAATTCCCATACAACGATAAATAGTTTAAAACTTTTTTAATGAAAGCCATCATAAATTGATGGCTTTTTTTTATTTTGGTATATGAAAAAAACTCTGTTCTTCGCCCTTATTTATTTTACATTAGTCGCCTGCCATATTAATAATCCTAAAAACCCTGTTATAATAGACTCGACTCAAAAAACTGTTCTGGCGGATACTACTTCAGCCATAAGTAACATAGTTCAACCTTTGTTTAATACATCTTCCGCAATCATACCAAAAGATTCATTTTTAATAACGCTTGCAAAAGGATTACAGTTTTATCTCTCCGTACCAAAAGGTTTTAAAATTAAAGTTGCTTCTGAAGGATCAAAAAGATTACGGTTTTTATCGCTGGCGCCTGATAAGCGCTTATTCGCAACCGATATGTATGACCTAAGTGATAATCACAAAGGCCGTGTACTTATTTTTGAGAATTGGAATGACAGTTCAAAAGCTTTTGAGAAAGTGACAACGTATCTCAATAATCTCCACAACCCAAACCAGGTGGCATTTTACAAAGGTTATATCTACGTAGCTGAAACGGATAAACTTACCCGTTATAAATATCTTGCAGGTGATCAACAGCCGAAAGACTCCGCCCAAACAATTGCAACCTTTCCTGCGTATGGTCTCAGTTATAAATATGGCGGCTGGCATCTTACAAGAAGCCTTGCTTTTCACAATGATAAATTATATGTAAGTGTTGGCAGCAGTTGCAATGCCTGTATTGAAAAAGAAGAGATAAGGGCTTCCGTAGTGGAAATGGATCCGGATGGAAGAAATGCAAACTTTTATGCAAAAGGATTAAGAAATTCTGTTGGCATAAAATGGATAGGTAATGAGCTTTGGGCAACCACCATGGGCCGGGATCTTATTGGCCCGGATAAACCGGAAGACCTTTTTTTAAAAGTAGAAAAGAATGGGTATTACGGCTGGCCGTTTTATTACCAGTATAAAAATAAAATGTATGCCGATGATCAGTTCAAAGATTCTGTAAAAGCTGCATGGGTAAAAATTCCTGTCATAGGTTTTGAAGGATTTAAAGCACACAGTGCACCGCTCGGTTTCGATTATTTTGGGAATTTTGATGATAACAATTTAAAAAACAGTGTATTGGTTTGCCTGCATGGCAGCACAAGCATTTGGCGGCAGCGTGGCAATGCTATTGTAAAAGTAGAAGGCGGAAATAAATATACGGAAGTTGTATCAGGCTTTTTAAAAGGCACTACAGAAGCCGAAAGATTTGGCCGGCCATGCGATGTATTGATGAACAACAGTAATTCTTTTTATTTTACTGATGATCTCAATGGCGTGTTGTATTATGTATGGAAATAATTTAAGGATGCTCCTGTAAGTATTTTTCTGCCGCCGCAATATCTTCCGGCACATCAATCTTTACAGTAGTTTCAGCCGTTTCTACCATTCTGATTTTTATACCGTTTTCAAGATAACGGAGTTGTTCTAATTTTTCCACCTGTTCACTTTTTGCCGCTGGCCATTTTGTAAAATCAAGCAGCGCTTTTTTCCGGAAAGCATACACGCCAATATGTTCATAATAATCTACCTCAATGCTTTCATCTCTTTGGTAAGGAATTACACTCCGGCTGAATAAAAGAGAATCTCTGTTTTTATCTACCACCACTTTTACATAATTAGGATTTTTTATCAATTCCCGATCTGTAAATTTTTTCATTAGTGATGCAACCTGCACATTCCCATCATCAAAAGCTTCTAATAATTTTTGTAGTGGTTCTTTTTTTACAAAAGGTTCGTCTCCCTGCACATTTAAAATAATATCTACGTCCATATCTGCTGCGGCTTCTGCAATACGGTCGCTGCCACTTTCATGTGAGCGTTTACTCATCACAGCTTTTCCGCCATTATCATTTATTTCATTAAAAATAATTTCATGGTCGGTTACTACAATTACTTCATCAAATAAACCGGTCGCAACCGTGTTATCATAAGTATGCCGTATCACCGTTTTATTGCCCAGCACATGCATCAGCTTGTACGGAAACCTGGTGGCAGCATAGCGTGCAGGTATCATGGCAATTTTTTTCATTCGTTATTTTTTAATTGTATTGTGCTGTATTTTCCGGCAGGGTTTTGCTTTCGTAGCCGCAATGCTGACATTGGTAAACATTTTCTGATGCAACCGCATAGCTTGCAAAAAGCCAGGTGAGTATTGCAGTTACAAAATTTGTGGCACCCTGCTTCGGTACTGAAAGAATTTCATGCTTACCGCACACCGGGCACACCGCAGCTTTCATGTAGTCATCATCAAATTGCTTTAAAAGCGCTACCGCTTCTTCTGCATGCTCCACATCTACCGCTAACTTTATTCCGCCAATTGCATTGCTCAGTATCGGGTCTATCGTTACCGTATATTCATCTTTTAAATAACAGTTTATACCAAGATCCTGCAAACGGGTCAGCGTAATATTTGCTGTAAAATAATTATCAAATGTTCTTAAAATAACTGTTTGCATAGTGTAGCTTTTATTCAACTGTCCAACTCATTCCACCATCTTTTTCGTCTTTTAATGATATGCCGATCTCTGTCAATTGGTTTCTTATTTTATCAGAAGTAGCAAAATCTTTTTTTGTTTTTGATTCCTTCCTGATGTCTATCAAAAGATCCATAATGCCCCGTAGCTTTGCATTATCGGCTTCAGAAACATTTTGCAATCCTAAAATATCTTCAAGATAAATTTTAAATTTCTCTTTCATTAGCTCCAGCGTTTTACTGCTGATGCTTCCGGCCTTTATTAATCCATCTTTCAATGAATTTATGATTGGTGCCAGCTCAAATAAATTCGCTATTACTTTTGGCGTGCTTAAATCATCATCCATAAATTCTTCCAGCTCATTCAGCCAGGTTAAAACTTTTGTTTCAAGTTCCGCATCTCCGGCCAACTCCCAATTACCAACATCTAACTTCTTCAATGCCTCATATGCTTCCCACAAACGCTTCATCGCTTTTTCACTTGCTACCAATGCATCATTACTAAAGTCCAACGTACTCCGGTAATGACTTTGCAGAATAAAAAACCGCACCGTCATCGGATGAAAAGGTTGCGTCAGCAAAGGATGATCGCCACTAAACAACTCCGTTAGTTTAATAACATTGTTGTAACTCTTCCCCATCTTTTTTCCATTGATGGTGATCATATTATTATGCATCCAGTATTTTACCGGCGCCTGGTGATTGCAAATTGTACTTTGTGCAATTTCACTTTCATGATGCGGAAACTGCAGATCCATACCACCACCATGAATGTCAAACTCAGGTCCTAAATATTTTGTTGCCATTGCAGAGCACTCAATATGCCATCCCGGGAAACCTATGCCCCACGGGCTTTTCCAGCGCATGATGTGTTCCGGCGCTGCCGCTTTCCACAATGCGAAATCTGCCGTATCTCTTTTTTCTTCCTGTCCATCCAGCTCACGGGTTGTGCTTAACAGGTCATCAATAACTCTCCCGCTAAGCTTGCCATAATCATGACCGGCTGCATATTTTTTCACATCAAAATATACCGAGCCATTCACCTCATACGCATACCCTTCCGAAATAATTTTTTCTATCATGTTTATCTGCTCCACAATATGCCCGGTTGCAGTCGGCTCAATACTCGGATCCTGGCAATTAAATTTTCTAAACGCCCAATGAAAAAGATTCGTGTATTTCTGCACCAGTTCCATCGGCTCCAGTTTTTCCAACAGCGCTTTTTTACCCACTTTATCTTCCGCTTCTTTTCCCTCTTCTTCAAAATGACCGGCATCCGTAATGTTGCGAACATAGCGAACGTTATAACCTTTGTATTGCAGGTATCTGAAAAGCACATCAAACGTTATGTACGGACGAGCATGCCCCAGATGACTTTCCCCACTCACCGTCGGTCCGCATACATACATACCCACATGGCCCGGCGTAATCGATTCAAAAATTTCTTTTTGCCTTGTATAAGAATTATAAACTTTTAATGACATGTATTTATTTTTTTGAGACCAGCTTCAGTCCCGATAGCTATCGGGATTCATGGCAATATAGTTGTGTCACTCACTTGTACAGCATACCATTGTTCAGCCCATTCTCCTTAAAGTGTATTATTTTTTTGAATTTTTTATTGCATGCGTCGTTAACGCAAAGATATTAAGCATTGCCGCAAGGGCAACAGGAAAAGCAAGAATTATATGAAGAACTAAGAAAATGCATAAATGCAATATACTTTTTAAAAATGAATACGTAAAGAGTTTACAACTCAACAGGTAAGTAAAGTAATTTTATTTTTCACTTTGGTTTTCTTTTTGACAATAGTTGCTTAATGTCATTTAAATCTTTGGGCCTGGCGTTTTTCTCTTTATCCTTAATAAGATCATCAAAGCTAATAACTAATATATCTGTTCCTTTAAAATTTACTATTTCTCTTTTATTGAAAGACAATTGAAATTTTGTTAATCCCTTAAGTTTAGGTAAAAAATCGAGCGTGAATTTTTCCATTTCAAGTTTAAAGAATGATCTTTTGGGATCAGGAGTTTTTTCTGCTTTAAACTCTGATACATTTTGTCCCAACTCTTCCAATGTATCAAGTAGCTTAAAATAATTATCATAAGTTGGGTTGTACCAAATGTCAAGATCATATTTTTCTGCAAGTGAACCAGCTTGATCGTAAGACCATCGAAAATAACCATGCACTGCAACTGCAGTTCCACCGACAATCAAATACTCAACTGAATATTTGGTGAGGGCATTGCAAACCATAATAATATTTTCTGTTATATTTTTATTCACTCAACTTTTTATTGTTAGCTTTTTTATTTCTAATTAATTTATGCTGCAAAAGATTTAGAAAATCTTCCAATTCAGAAGTTAATACAACTTTTTTTGACAGCTTTACATCACCTGATTGCCTACTCAATTTTAAACTTTTGTAGCTGGTATATTTTGTCAATTTGGTCATAAAATTTAATATTAATTACAATTAATCTGTGAATGTACTCACTGCTTCTCATAAAACAAATCCGTTATCACCGGAAAATGATCACTCAGTTTTTTCTTTACTCTCACAAACTGTTCTACATTAAATCTTTTGTCCATAAAAATATTATCAATGTGCAGCGTAGGAGATATGCCGGAAAAAGTACGCCCAATACCGGAGCCTTTTTCTGCAAAGGCATTTTTTAGATCTTTACCAATTGTACTGTAAGAATAACTATTCGGTACATCGTTAAAATCGCCACAGACAATTATCGGGTAAGGACTTTGATTTAACTCCTGTTTTATACGCTCACTCTGCAGCTGGCGTTTTAAAAATCCGGTTTTGAATTTCGCAATAATGCTCCCCGATCTTTTTATATCAGAATCACTTTTGATCGTTGGGTCATCAATGTATTTAAGATTACTCTCCGAAAACCTCAATGATTGCAGGTGAATATTAAACACCCGGATTGTATCTCCATCTTTTAAAATATCTATGTATTGAAAAATAGAATTGTAATCGTTAGGCATATAGCTAACGGTATGCTGACTTATGATCGGGTATTTTGAAAAAGTAATAATACCAAAGTGATGTTTGTTATCAAAATCAAGTTTGCGATTGTAAGAAAAAAAGTAATTCGGAATATGCATCCGGTTGGAGATATCAGGCACATAGTTAATAGCACTGGGAAAATTATCGCTTGCAACCATCTCCTGGAAACAACACACATCAGGCTGGTATTGGTTTATAAGGTCAATCATTTCCTGCTTACGCTCCGGGTGTGTCTTATGTTCCAGTATATCAAAATGTTCTACATTCCAGCTCATCACCCTTATGTTTGCCGGGTGTTTTATCATAGTAAAATTTACCGGCCACCTGAATGCGAATACCTGGTGCAACGGTTTCCAGGCAAGCGCAATTCCCAACAGACTGATCAAAATAAATTTTCTTTTTACAAACAGCCAGAAAATAAAAAAGCCAATCATTATTAAAAGAAGATACAGCGTAGCCAAAGTAAAAAATCCGACGAACCAGAAATGCCTTGGATTAAACCAGGATGCATAACATCCCAATAAAAAGAAAATCACAACAGCAATGTTGCAGGTTACAATAAAAGCTTTTGTAAAATTCCGGAGGGAATGATAAGACATGCAATAAAGATATGAAATTGATTATGCAATTATCTACCACTAAACACTTTAAAGATTTTCATCTTCAGACGCCTTTCTTAGTATTTGCTTTTCTTCGTCTGTCAAAAAATGATACCCTTTCTGGTTTATCTTATCCAGTATTTCATCTACCCGTTGTTGCGTAACATTGGATGTCTTACTGTAAGGTTCCCGGTTGCCGGTGTTGTAAAAAAACTTCTCCCGGGTAGCGGTGCTGTACCCTT
>JBDSIB010000145.1:0-55740 GCA_039918155.1 Ferruginibacter sp. | reverse complement strand
TGGGAGTCGAACCCACGGTACAGTTTAACCCGTACGACGATTTAGCAAACCGTTCCTTTCGGCCACTCAGGCACCTCTCCTTTTGTAACCTGCACCTTGTTTAAGGGGCAGCAAAAATACAATTGTATAGCATACAACCCAAATCAAAATTGTAATAAATGAAAACTATTTTTTTATCGTGAATTTTAGGATAAAAAATAAAGCATAAAAAAATCCGGACGTTGAGTCCGGACAAATATTTTCAATAAAATAATTATTTTTTACATAGCAGCCAATTGCACTTTTTGCTGTAGCTCCAATACGCTTTCTTTAAATAAACTATCTGTATCCATCAGGTCTTTTACAGTTTGGCAACTATGTATTACAGTTGTATGATCTCTGCCGCCAAAATGCTCTCCAATAGTTTTTAAAGAATTTTTTGTGAAAGCTTTTGATAAGAACATTGTTATCTGCCTGGCTTGTACTATTTCCCTTTTACGGGTCTTCTGCAAAAGCTTATCATAAGGCACATCAAAATATTCACAAACCATTTTCTGGATTGCATCTATCGTAATCTCCTTGCTGGATGATTTCACAAAATTTCTAAGTACTTTTTTTGCCAATTCGAGGTCTATTTCCCTCTTATTTAGCGAAGATTGTGCCAACAATGATATCAATGCACCTTCTAATTCTCTCACATTGCTATTAATATTATATGCAATGTATTTTACAACTTCACGGGGCATTTCTAACCCATCTCCTTTCATTTTATTTTCAAGTATCTCAATCTTCGTATCATAATCAGGCATCTGCAGATCTGCGCTTAGCCCCCACCGGAACCTGCTCAATAATCTTTCCTGCACACCTTCCAGATCTTTAGGAGATTTATCACTTGTTAAAATTAATTGCTTACCGCTTTGATGTAGATGATTAAAAATAGAGAAGAAAGCGTCCTGCGATTTTTCGGCCCGGTTGAAAAATTGTATATCATCAATGATCAATACATCTATTAACTGGTAAAAATGTATAAAATCATTTATTGCATTATTACGGCCATGATCAATAAACTGGTTGATGAATTTTTCTGAACTTACATAAAGTACCACCTTATTTTGATGAAGTCTTTTTACTTCATTACCTATTGCTTGTGCTATATGTGTCTTACCCAGACCAACGCCGCCATAAATTACCAATGGATTAAAAGAAGTAGCGCCTGGTTTTTCTGCAACTGTTTTTCCTGCTCTCCGTGCCACCCTGTTACAATCTCCTTCTATAAAAGAATCAAATGTATACGCATGGTTTAGTTGCGGATCTATTTGCATCTTTTTTAAACCCGGAATTACAAATGGGTTTTTAACAGGATTATTTATAACTAAAGGAAAATCCATTTCGTTGTTTGAATATGATTTGTAACCATGCCCCGGAACATCCATTGTTAATGGTTTGTTCTTGCTGTTGCCACTGTCCACCATTATTCTGTATTCAAGTCTTGCTTCTTTTCCTAATTCTCTCTTTAATGTTTTTGCAAGAAGAGAAACATAATGCTCTTCAAGATACTCATAAAAAAATTGACTTGGTACTTGTATGGTAAGAATTTTTTCTTTCAATGCCACCGGCAGGATGGGCTCAAACCATGTTTTAAAATGTTGCCATTCTACAATGTCTTTGATAATCTCCAAACAATTAGACCATACTTTATCAAAAGCTTTCTCCATTATACCTTAAGCTATTTATATATTGAGTTTATATTTTCTTTTCCGGGTGATGCGGACCAAAAAATTCTTTCATCTTTTTTATGCAAAAAATTATTTGGTGGGACAGCGAATATCAAAAGAAATTGTTGAAAAAAAAATTTTTTATTTGTTTGTTTTTTTCAGAGCAACCACAGTATGGCTTTGGGCTTAAAAATATTTTTTTGACGGAAACCCAGGCACAGTTTAAGTATGCCTTTTTTCTGCCATAAATTCCGGCCTTTCAATGAAACTACTGTAAAAATATTTTTATTCACATTGTATTTTTATAGGCACTATTACCAGTACGCAATTATGCGTATCATATTTTTTTTATAAAATAAATTTATCAGTAAAATAACTTTACATTTGAGCCATTAAAAATAAATTTTTATGAGTTACGAACTTACAGGAAAGCTGGTTGCAAAATACGACACCGTACAAAGAACAGAAACTTTTAAAACCAGGGAATTCGCTGTTGAAAAAACAGAAGATATAAATGGCAGAACAATTGTGAACTATGCAAAGTTTCAATGTGTGCAGGATAAGACAGCCATTATAGATCGTGTAAATATCGGCGATGAAATAAAAGTATATTTCAACATAAAAGGAAGCAAGTGGGAAAAAGATGGTAAGACAAATTACATTACTAACCTGGATGCATGGCGTATTGAGCAAATACTGCAAACCAGCACCAGTGGCGCTATTGACAATGAATACATGGAACCTTTAGATACTTTTTCATCTACTGCACCTGATGCTGTGGACGATCTGCCTTTCTAAAAACATAAAATATTTTGTAACGAGCTTTAGAATAAATATCTAACATCGTTGTGTCACTCTCCCGATGGCTATCGGGATGTAAGTTTCAGCCACAGGCAACAGAAAATGCAGTGACCAATGCTCTTCAAACTAAAAGAGTATGCAACAAAAAATCTCCCTCAAAATTTTACCTTCAGAAGCTGCTGACGATAGCATTATAAAAAAATATATTGCTTCAGCAGCTTCTAAAAAACTTCCTTCCGTTTCCGGTTTCCAGATAATAAAAAGATCAATAGATGCCAGGGGCAAAAATGTTTTTATAAATATTACACTAAATGCATTTATAGATGAGCCGTTTCATCCTTTAAATCCGAAAGAATTTGATTTTAAAGATGTCTCAAATGCCTCAAAAAAAATTATTGTAATAGGTGCCGGACCAGCCGGATTGTTTGCAGCCCTCAAATTAATTGAAGCCGGAGTACAACCCATTATTTTGGAAAGAGGAAAAGATGTACGCAGCCGCCGCCGGGACCTGGCAATTTTAAACAAAGAAGGCATTTTAAATGAAGAAAGCAATTACTGCTTTGGGGAAGGTGGCGCCGGTACATACAGCGATGGTAAATTATATACCAGAAGCAGCAAAAGAGGTAATATTGAACGCATCTTAAATCTCTTTGTACAGTTTGGCGCCCCGGAAAATATTTTATACGATGCTCATCCCCATATAGGCACCAACAAACTGCCACAGATAATTACTGCAATGCGAAAGCAGATAACAGATTGTGGAGGAAAATTTTTATTTGAAAAAAAGGTAACCGATTTTAAAATAGATAAGGGGCAGGTACAAGCAGTTTTAACTGCTGATGGCGAACCTTTTGTTGCAGATGGTTACATTTTAGCAACGGGCCACTCTGCAAACGACATATTTGAACTTTTACAACAGAAAAATATACTCATAGAAGCCAAACCTTTTGCATTGGGTGTAAGAATTGAGCATCCTCAATCTTTAATTGACGGAATACAATACAGCCCCCACCAAGCCTCCCCCGAAAGGGGAGGCTTTGAACGAAGCGAATTTTTACCTCCTGCTACTTATAGTTTGGTGCAACAGGTGCAAGGGAAAGGCGTTTTTTCATTTTGCATGTGCCCTGGCGGCATTATTGCCCCGGCAGCAACTGCCAAAGGGCAATTGGTGGTAAATGGCTGGAGCCCTTCGAAAAGGAATAACCCATTTGCAAATAGTGGTATGGTGGTGCAGGTAGAACAAAAAGATGCTGTAGAACATTTTAATAATTCAAAAGGTTTCAAAGGCTCAAAAGATTGGGAAGAAGATCCGTTGTTGTTGCTAAAGTTTCAGCAGGCTTTAGAAAAGAGTGCCTTTGAAGCCGGCGGCGGCAAATATGCAGCGCCAGCACAATGCATGCAGGATTTTATTGATGGAAAAATATCTGCTTCCTTACCAGTAAATTCTTATTTACCGGGTTTAAATTCGGCAGATCTGAACGAAGTATTACCTGATTTTATTTATAACCCACTTGCGGAAGGGTTTAAAGCTTTTGGGAAAAAATTAAAAGGTTTTTTAACCAATGAGGCTGTAGTAGTAGCTACCGAAAGCCGCACCAGCAGCCCTGTTCGTATACCGAGAGATAAAGAAACATTAGCACATCCACAATTACAAAACCTTTATCCCTGTGGTGAAGGTGGTGGCTATGCCGGCGGTATTGTAAGTGCTGCAATGGATGGAGAAAGAGTGGTGGAAATGATCTTAGAGAAATTGAAAGTAGTTAAGTGACTTTGATTCTTAAATGTTGCTATGAAAATATATAGCTGAAGTATTAGCCCCGACAGCAGTGGTAGCCCATGCCTGCATGGCTACAAGCGTATGGCGGGACCACTGTTGAATAATGAACAGCTGTTGTGCTTCAATGTTGTTATATTTAAACTTTATTTTTTCCGCCTATACTTTTTGTAACATTATCTATTTTAGAGCATCTAATTTTATATTAAATAACTTAGCACTTATGACTCTTCTGGAAATAAAAAATCTTAAAAAATATTATGCTACCCAAAAGGCGGTGGACGATATTAGTTTTAAAATTGAGCAAGGAAGCATATTTGGCTTGCTGGGCCCAAATGGTGCAGGTAAAACGACTTTGCTGCGTATGATAACCGGCATTTTTTATCCGGATAGTGGAGATATACTTTTCAATGGGAAAAGATTTGATCCGCTGAATGATACTAAAGAGATCGGATACATGCCCGAAGAAAGAGGGTTATATAAAAAAATGAAGATTGGAGAACAGGCATTGTACCTGGCACAATTGAAGGGATTGAGCAAAGCAGAAGCGCAGGTTAAAGTGAAAGAATGGTTTGTAAAATTTGAGATGCAAAGCTGGTGGAATAAAAAAGTGGAGGATCTTAGTAAGGGTATGAGTCAGAAACTCCAATTTGTAACGACCGTATTACACAACCCCAAACTTATTATTCTGGATGAGCCCTTTAGCGGATTAGACCCGGTAAATGCCAACCTTATAAAAGAAGAAATTTTTAACCTGGCACAAACTGGTAGTACTATTATTTTCAGTACACACCGTATGGAGCAGGTGGAAGAAATATGTGATCATATTATTTTACTCAACAAAGGACAGAAAATATTAGATGGTACAGTTAACAATGTAAAGCAGGACTTTAAAGAAAATCTGTACAGCATCGGTGCACAAATATTACCTGAACACCTGATGACGCATATTTTCGAGGTGGTAAAACATCAACCGGATAAATTGCTGATAAAATTATTGTACGATACAAAACCCAATGATGTACTCAATTTCTTTATCGCCCAGGGTATCAGCATTAATTCTTTTAATGAAGTGATGCCATCACTGAATGATATATTTATAAAGCTGGTGGAAGGCACCGATAATGCAAGACAATTTCAAAAAGTTCAATAAAAAATTTTATGAGTAAGATAGGATTAATTATAAGCCGGGAATATTTCACAAGAGTAAAAAAGAAATCTTTTTTACTTACAACCATATTAGTACCCTTGGTGATAATGGCTTTTTATGCCATCATTATTGTAATTGCTGTAAAAGGTGGTGCCGATAAGCAATCTATTGCGGTAATTGATAATGCAGGTCTGTTTACCGACAGCGTGGCTCCCAAAAGTAAGAACATGGAATTTACTTTTATAAAATATGAAACAGAATCATCTTTTATAAATAAATACAAAGCGCAGGGCTACCAATCTTTTTTATATATCGCACATATTGACAGCGGTTATGTTTTACATAGCCAATCTTCTGTAAGCCTTACTACCACATCGGCTTTAGAAAAAATAATTAATAAGCAAATAGAAGCCAAACGTATGCAGGCGCAGGGAATTGACCCTGCAAAATATAATAGTATAGCAGCGGATGTTAGTGTAGAAAACACAATTGATACCAAAGAAGGTGGTAAAAAAAGTGTGGCCGGTGTGGCTTATGCTGTATCATTTGCATGCGGTATGCTGATATACATGATGATGATAATTTATGGTACACAGGTAATGCGTGGGGTGATGGAAGAGAAAACAAATCGTATTGCAGAAGTGATCATCAGTTCAGTAAAGCCTTTTCAATTGATGATGGGGAAAATACTTGGTATTGGCGCTGTTGGCCTTACTCAGTTTGCAATATGGATCATATTGATCTTTGGTTTACAAATGGTGATTCCCCTTATATTTCCTGATCTGCTTCATCAGCTGAATGATGTATCGCAGGCAGGCGATAAGGCGTCCATGATAGCAACTACGCTACAAGGCTTATCTTCTTTACCGATCTTAAAAATTGTAATATCATTCTTCTTTTATTTCCTGGCAGGTTATCTTACGTATGCATCTTTGTTTGCAGCAATTGGTAGTGTAGTGAGCGAAGACCAACAGGAAGCACAACAGTTAATGTTTCCGATATTGATGCCTATAATTTTAGGATTTGTAATAATGACTAAAGCTATCAACGAACCCAACAGCAGTCTTGCCGTTTTTGGTAGTCTCTTCCCACTAACCTCTCCTATTGTAATGATGGGGCGTATTACATACGATGTACCGATATGGCAATTAGCTTTATCCGTAGTATTGCTTATTGGGTGTTTCTTCTTATTCACCTGGATAACAGGAAAGATCTATCGCACAGGTATATTAATGTATGGAAAAAAACCAAGCTGGAAAGAAATGATGAAATGGGCTTTTAAAAAATCATAATGTTGTACTGACTTCTGATGAGTTAACATCAACAACCGCAGGTTCTTCTTTATCGCCGAATACTGCATCATTAATTTCAGTATTTATGTACTTATAAAGAATATCTGAAACCAGTAAAGTTGCACTTATAAAACATCCTAACAAAAACCCAACAAAGCCATAAATTAACGCAGATGGTGCAGTTGTATCGTATGGAGGTTCGGGTTTATCAAGTGTTTCAATGATAGGAGTAACTTTTTGTAAACGCCACAATGCTTCTTCTTTATTATTAGCAGATGCATCTCTTTGGCGCACTACTCTCCCCTTATCATTAATCAGATTTTCTTTGGGTATAGTAAATTCTATTTTATCTGGGGAAGTAAACAATGTAGTGTTTGCCATGTGAATGGCCCGCTTATCATATTCGTTCAAAACCCCTTGTAAAGAATCCATTTTTCTTACCGTAAAATCATAGTCAACCCTTGCTTTCTTTACTTTAAGATCCTTATAAAACTGTGATATTTTTTCAATTAATACGTTGCTCACCGGAGTGATAAGCTCATAGTCCGGATTACTAAAATTAAGTTCTAAAATTCCGTTCTTATTAATCTTGGCTGTAATAGCTGCTTTTAAAATATTTCCACCGATGGCAGCGAGGTCAGTGTCATTTGTTGGGATCTTGATATTCTCTCCAAAAGTTGACTTGTATTTATTTGCGCTTTCTATCAATAACCTTCCGATATATTTATTACCGAATTGCGGCAATTTTTCCATTGCGACAGCTTCCCTGGTATTCCGGCTGGTTGCTAATTCTACTATATTTATAGACGCTTCCTGGCTAAAGCTTTTTGGCACATCACTTTGACCCGTTAGAGTACTTAATAAACTGGAGGCTCCGGAATTATCACTACCACCTGTTAGAGGAAATACCGAGGCCCGTGATGTGTAAACAACTGGCTGTTTTTTAGCATATAAAAAAAGTAATGCTGCACCGCCAACCCCAACCAATAAAATAATCAGTTTTAGCTTTCCTAAACGTGTAAAAAGTTTCCGTGTAAGTTCTATAGTAGTCACTTAAAGTATTTTATTTTATATATTTAAAAATGATCGCAGTAAGAATTACAGGCACAGCAGCAATAAGCACTGATTTTGCAAGATCTGCTACATCCTGTCCTTCCGGCTTCGCAGGTACCGTCACTATGGCACCTTGTTCAACTTTTGGATAAAAATGAAGGAAGAAGAAATTTTTTGTTCTCCTGCTCTTTCCATTTGCATATGTCACAAAAATTCTTTTTTTCCAAGGCCGTATTCCCAAGCCACCTGCTTTATCAATATAATACATTGTCCTGGTATGTTCTTTATCAAAGGCAATTTTTAACGGAGATTGTACCCTTCCCTGCACACTCACAAAAGGATTTATTTCAGGAACAAAAATGATATCATGTTCCTGAAGTACCACATCATATTTTGAATTAGGATTTTTCAATGCCTGGTATAAATCAATACTTACGGGCTCATCTAAGGTTTTAAATGCTTTGGATAAACTATCTTTTATAGGTGCACCATTCGAATCAAGAGCCACTTTGCCCACTACGTTTTCACGGAGATTATCTGTTTTTTGTCTGAATAAAACAGCACCTGAGAGATTAGCATTATCTTTTAATCCTCCGGCCCTTTCTATGTAAGAGGATAATCTCTCAAATTTGTTAAGTCTTGGATATAGTCCAGGATATTTTATCAATCCTTTTAATTCAATATTTTCCTGAAATTCAAACGTTGGATTTTTACGGACAAATATCTGGTCGTAAGGCTTTAATCTAATTTTATCCGCTGCTGTGTCTAGTTGCAGATCAGGCTGAATTGCATAATGTTTTACTTCCGTTCTGGTTGGTTTTAATCCCTTTTTAGCAGAGTCTACATCTACAATACTTGATATATCCAATCTTCCATATTCAGCAGATTGTTTGATGCCGCCGGATAGATATAAAAGATCCTGCAAGGTCATTCCACCGTATTTTCTAACACGACCTTCCTTGCGTACTTCCCCAAATATTTCCACATACTGCGGATCTTCAAATTCACTGTTTGCAAAAAGCTGAATAACATCATTAGGCTGTAATAAAATATTACTGCTACTGGTGCTGTCATTGCTGTTAATATCTGACAGATCTATCTCCAACCGGTCAGATCGCAAATTAGTAGAATCACCTGCGCCTCTGAAAATATAGGCACGAGGTAAATAAGTATTACGGGTAACACCACCTGCCCTGTTTATAACATCGAATAAATGATCATTTTTTCTTAGCTCATAAAAATCAGGATACTTCACTTCTCCTCTTAATTCTAATTTGTTTGAGATACCTGGTTTTACTAAATTAACTTTTACGATATCTCCGTCATCCAGTAAAAAATCTTCTCCCGCTATTTTCATTATGGCATTAGCGTTTACATCATGCTGTACCTGCGTTTCATTCTCCGTTCTAATAACTTTAAGTCCCGATGCAAGTGCATCTGAATTTAAACCGCCACTATATTTCAAAAGCGCTTTTACGCCTTCGTCTTTTTTCAACTGATAATACATTGGTCTTTTAAACTGCCCGGTTGCCAACACTTTTTTCTGCACAAAATCTACAATTACAAAATCATTGTTTTGCAAATAAATATGCTTCCCAAAATCACCACTTGTAAGATATTTATATACATCAATCTCATCTATCACTCTACCATTTCTTTTGATCTGGATATTACGCAGATCGCCAAACTCGGTAACTCCACCTGCCTTTGCAATTACATTAAACGCATTACTGAAAGCAGAGACAGTAGTCGGTCCTCCATTTTTAACTTCACCTACAACATTTACATTAATAGACCTTGGCTCTCCTAATGTTATAGAAATATTAGTACCTGGCGGAACGACGTTCTTAAACCTCGAATACAATATTGCACGTGCATTGTCAAAAGTCAAACCAGCAACATTTATTTTACCCATACCCTGCGGAAAAATGGAGCCGTCCCGGGCTACAACATAGCTTTGTTGATACTCTGCAGCACCCCACATGGCCACTACAATATGATCGCCAACACCAATTGGATAATCTAATGGTGGTACAGAAAGTTCTGAAAGATCAGCTACCGCAGCGTTTGAGAAAACATTTGCACCGTATGTCTGATCCGGACTGTAAGAGTTTTGCTTGATATTATCTTTTAGTACACTATCCTTATCAAGCTTTGAAGATGATTTTACGAGACTTGCATTTTTATCCCTCCCCGTCTCACTATTCTTGTCACTCAAAAGAGATGACAACTGAGTTTGGGACATCGTTTTAGGATCCAGTTGATTGGGGTTTATTTCCGTTGGTATTTGTTCAACGGGTATTTGTACCGGAGGCTGGCAATAGGCTGAAAAACTTATGAAAAAAAGGAACGTAAAAGCAAAATACCTGCATAGGAATCTCCGTGTTGCGATTTGCATTTGTATGAGGGGTTGATTTACAATTTTTTTGAATTGGGCAAATATAATGTTTTATTACTGTGAAAGGTCCAGAAGCTCTCTGTATTCATTCCATATTTCGTCCACAATTTCTGCCGCTGGTTTTATATCATTTATCAGCGCACTTACCTGGCCTATCTCCAATTCTCCTCCGTCCATATCACCTTCAAACATTCCTTTTTTTGCCCGGCCTTTACCCAATAAATTTTCCAGGTCATCTATTGACGCAAAATTTGCCTCTGCATTTTGAACCTGTTTATAAAATTTGTTCTTGATAAGCCTCACCGGTGTCAATTGTTTTAAAGTGAGAGCGGTATCTCCCTCGCAGGCATTTATTACAGCATTTTTAAAATTGATATGACTACTGGCTTCCTTACTTGCTACAAAGCGGCTCCCAATCTGCACGCCACTTGCCCCTAAAACCATAGCAGCAAGCATTTGACGCCCCGTGGCAATGCCGCCGGCGGCAATCACCGGAATTTTTACTGCGCTGCACACTGCTGGTATCAACACAAAACTCGTTGTCTCTTCTCTTCCGTTATGACCGCCAGCTTCAAAACCTTCGGCAACCACAGCATCGCAGCCTGCCTGCTCTGCTTTTAAAGCAAATTTGCTGCTGCTAACTACATGGGCTACTGTAATGCCATGTTGTTTTAAAAAGCCAGTATACGTTTTGGGATTGCCGGCACTTGTAAAAACGATCGGCACTTTTTCATCAATAATTATTTGAATATGTTTGTCAATATCACGGTAAAGCAACGGAAGGTTTACTGCAAATGGCTTATCAGTAGCCATCTTACATTTTTGTATATGCTCTTTTAAAATATCAGGGTACATACTTCCGGCACCAATAATTCCTAACCCACCGGCATTACTCACCGCACTTGCAAGTTTATAACCGCTGGCCCATATCATACCTGCCTGTATAATAGGCTTGTCAATTTTAAATAATTCTGTTATAAGGCTATGGCTTAAATACATGGTTGTAAACTACAAAAAATGTAGAAATGAATAATCTTTAAAAGACTATTTTTTGATAAAGAGAAAAAAATTGAAAAAAGAAAAGATGGATCATTTATTTGCTTCCACCACCCAGATCAATCGCAGTATTATCGCCAATATTTAAGTTGCGGCTTACACCTTTTACTTCTGCATCGCTGCCAATCAGAGAATCGCTCAATACAATTTCGAAGAGATTAGAGTATGCGCCGATGATAGAATTTTTTACAACAGTATGGTTTACTATGGTATGCTCGCCAATGGCAACATTGGGGCCTATTACAGAGTTTTGAATGATGCAGCCTTCGCCAATGCTCACCGGTGGAATGATGATGCTGTTATCAAAATCGTTCGGTGTTTTATTATTACCGCCAAATTTTTTCAACAGTATCGCATTCGATTCCAGCAAAGATTCTTTTTTACCACAATCGAACCAGTTTTGCACTTTAAACGCCTGGAATTTTGCACCCTGCTGAATCATGCACTCCAGTGCATCTGTCAGGTTAAACTCATCATAACCGCGGAGTTTTGTATCCTGAATTTTATGCAGGCAATTAAATAAAAATGCGGTTTCTTTTATTTTATATACGCCAACCAGCGCCATATTGCTTTTTGGTATAGATGGTTTTTCTACTACTCTTGTTATAAAAAAACCATCTTCGCCCATTTCCGCTACGCCAAAGTTGCGTGGGTCATCCACTTTTTTTATGCCCAGCATGGAGTAAGGCGCATTTATAATTTCTTTAATGTCGTACTCTGCAATTGTATCGCCCAGTATTATCAACACTTCCTCCTCTCCTACCAGTTCTCTTGTAAGCTCAATAGCATGGCCAATTCCGTGGCGTTCGCTCTGTGTTACAAATTCACAGTTCAGTTCCGGGTAGTGCGCCGTTACATAATCCCGTATTTTTTCGCCGAGGTAGCCAATTATGAAAATAAAATCTGTAATGCCAGCATCTTTAAGCTGGTCTACGATTATGCTCAGAATGGTTTTACCCGCCAGCGGAATTAATGCTTTTGGTTGAGTATATGTATGTGGACGAAGCTTGGTACCTGCGCCTGCAACTGGTATAATTGCCTTCATTGATTGTATTTCGGTCCCTAACCGGATATTTTATTTAAAAAATGGTTACCGTGTTTTTTTTGGGAAAGTGAAAGTAGTACTTTTTGAATAAAAGTAGTTGCGGACTTTATACACTAAAATATTTTGGCTGTCAGCTTTAGCGATGATTAGGAGTTGTAAGGGCCATACGCTACTACTCCCCGCCGAAAAAGGCGGGGCGGTAGCCGCTGCTGCCCCGCAGCTTTGCAGCAGTAAATCATTGGTCGACAAAGATTGAAGTGAGTATGTCAATTCGTTGTTCATTTAAAGGAAAATTTTTAACCTTCAAAAATAAGTTGTTGCAGGTCTTCCGTGCCTTCGGCACTTAATTATTTACAATATTGATTTTCTACCAACGTTATCACCCCTTCGGGGCTTGTCATTTACAATAAGCTGGAACTATAATAAGATTTGTACATTTACTAACTGTTAGAAACACTATAAATACCTATAAAACTTTTTTCTATGAGATCTGTATTAATCCTAATGTTTGTTTTTTCATTAGCATCATGTAAAAAAACAGAAACACAAAATCCCCCACCAATTATTCCACCACCTGTAATTCTACCAACACAGGATGACAGCATTTTACTATCAGCTTATATTACACTTGATAGCACTGCTACTAATCATTTTGACACTTCTTACAAATACACTTTTGTGTATGATAATTTAAAGAGACTGACTCAGTCGAAAGGATTTTCATACAAAAATGGAGTAATTAATACAGTCAATTATGTGGAAATTGATTACTTATATAATTCAAATGATACCTTGCCAATTAAAAAAACTAAATATAATGGCAAGGGAAGTACACAACCTCTAATCACAACTATATTTTGTAAGTATTCTGATAATAATATTATCTACGATTCTACTATCTCACAACTTTATCCAGGAGGATGGAAAATTCATAAGTACAATTATGCTTCAAATAGAGTAACTGATAGTAGCAATGAAATAAATGCCGATGGTGGTTATAAATTAAAAACAGTCTTTAAAACAGTTGATATTCAAAAAATAAACGGTGATATATTTATACAAAACGATACCATAAAAACTACCAATTACGATAATAACGGTTACATTCCTCCTTATATATATTTTATATATGGACTTTATAATTTTACTTATGATTCTAACAATAACCCGTTTAATAAATTATCAAACCTGGCAGCTCCTACTTATTATAACTATGATACTTACAACTTGTCTTATGATTTACCCAATATTACTTTGAGCACTCAAAAAAATAATCCGGTAGAAATAAAGCATGGTACTGATTATTATTACAAATGTTTCTATGAATATAAGCAAAATGGTTTTCCAAAAACTGTAAGAATATATAACCAAAATAGTGCTGGTAATTTTGTAAAAGGAGTCTATTTATATACTAAATAATCTTATAGATATACCATACTTAGTAGTCATTTATCGGTTAAAATTATTTGGTTGGTAATCTCTCGTGCCTTCGGCACTTAATTATTTACAATATTGATTTTTTCTACAAAGCTTATCACCCCTTCAGGGCTTGGGTGGTTTATTCAGGAAAGTTTGTGGTAGAATAAAGTACATATAAAAAACAAAGTTGGATTTATAAATGCCGCCCATTGCTTTGCAGCCGAGCCTTTAGCCCTGATAGAAACGGCACCGTAGCGTAGCGGAGGTATAGTGGATAGCAGGACCACAGCTGATTGGGATACATTTGTTTGGCTTCTAATGGTATTTATTATACTATATTATCCACTTAATAATTACCCTTTACCAAATATCCATTATTCAATTCTTATATTTGTACCCTTAAAATTATTCTATGCAAAGAGATACTGTAATTTTTGATTTGATAGACCAGGAACTGGAAAGACAACGCAACGGAATTGAACTGATTGCGAGTGAAAATTTTACAAGCCAGCAGGTGATGGATGCCATGGGCACGTCTCTTACCAACAAATATGCTGAAGGCTACCCCGGCCGTCGCTATTATGGCGGCTGCGAAATTGTAGACCAGGTAGAACAACTTGCCATAGACAGAATAAAAAAAGTTTTTAATTGTGAATATGCAAATGTGCAGCCGCACAGTGGTGCGCAAGCCAATGCAGCTCTAATGCTGTCCATTCTGCAACCCGGTGATAAAATTCTTGGCCTGGACTTGAGCATGGGCGGGCATTTGACGCATGGCTCACCGGTAAATTTTTCGGGTAAATTATATAGTCCTTCGTTTTATACTGTAAAAAAAGATACCGGCCTTATTGATTATGAAATGCTGGAAGAGAAAGCAAGAGCAGAAAAACCAAAACTGATCATCTGTGGTGCTTCTGCTTACAGCCGTGATATTGACTATGCAAGAATTAGAAAAGTGGCCGACGAAATCGGCGCTTTTGTAATGTGCGATATGGCACACCCGGCCGGGCTTATCGCAAAAGGTTTATTGAGTTCTCCATTTGATGCCTGTCATTTTGTTACAAGTACTACTCATAAAACTTTGCGTGGACCAAGAGGTGGAATCATTTTAATGAAAAAAGATTTTGAAAATTCTTTTGGGTTAAAAGATCTGAAAGGCAATTTGCGGATGATGAGCAATTTGCTGGACATGGCTGTTTTCCCCGGTACGCAAGGCGGACCACTTGAGCATGTGATAGCTGCGAAGGCTGTGGCTTTTGGTGAACTGCTTACAGATGAATTCACAGTTTATGCAAAACAAATTGTGTCGAACGCACAGGCTATGGCTAAAGCTTTTAATGCAAAAGGTTATGAAATTATCAGCGGTGGTACCGATAACCATTTAATGCTGATAGACCTTCGCAATAAAAATATTACCGGTAAAAAAGCACAGGAAACTTTAGATAAAGCGCACATTACTTTAAATAAAAACGCTGTCCCATACGATGATAAAAGCCCGTTTGTAACCAGTGGTATCCGGGTAGGCGTACCTGCAGTTACCACCCGTGGTATGAAGGAAGCAGATATGGCAACCATTGTAGACTTAATAGACAAAGTATTGATGAATATTGATGATGAGGCTACGATTGCATCTGTAAAAGAAGATGTAAAAAAGCTGATGAGTGGTTTCCCACTGTATCCGGGCTTGTAATTATTGCTGCTCTACACATTTTAAATATTGCCTCATGAAAAAAATCATTTTTTTTCTGATTGCGAGCATTGGCTTGTATACCAATGCACAGCAAAAATTATTAACCATGCAGGATGCATTGGTAAATAACAAGACAACTCTTGCGCCAGAGAACCTACGCCAGTTACAATTTATAAACGGAACAGATGATTACATTTATCTTAAAAAAACAAATGGAACGGATGTATGGATGCGTGGTAATTTTAAAGATAAAGAAGAAGCTATTTTTTTAACTCTGTCACAATTAAATCAACGCCTTAAAAATGTACAGCAGGATTCACTTACTGCACTTCCGCCATCACAATTTGATAAAGATTTTTATACAGTAACCGTAAGAGGAACTAAATATTCTTTTAGCAGCAACGATCAGTCTTACAGCACTTTGCTGGATAAAGATTTTTCCGGTAAACAAAATCTTGATGAGAGTAGCAATGGATACCTTGCATATTTGCAGGATCATAATTTATATATTTCTAAAGATGGAAATACCAAACAGGTAACAACTGATGGCACAGAAAATATCGTGTATGCATCATCGGTACATAGAGAAGAGTTTGGAATAAGCAAAGGAACTTTCTGGAGCAACAATGGCAATCTGCTGGCTTTTTATAAGATGGACCAGACGATGGTAACGGACTACCCAATCATTGACTGGACGCTGCGCCCGGCTAAAAATGTAAACATAAAATACCCGATGGCCGGCGATAACAGCCACCAGGTTACATTAGCGGTCTATAATACTGAAAATCAAAAAACAGTATGGCTAAAAACGGAAGATGGGAATTTTAATGATCCGGCATCCCCGTATCCTGTTTTAAATAATGCTAAAGAAAGATTTCTTACAAACGTAGCCTGGAGCCCTGATGATAAATATGTTTTTATTGCGGTATTAAACAGAGCACAAACTCATATGTGGCTGAATAAATATGATGCAACTACAGGTGATTTTATAAAAACATTATTTGAACAAACAGATGCAAAATATACAGAGCCATTGGTACCAATGCTTTTTGTAAAAAATAATCCTGGTCAGTTTATATGGCAAAGCAGGAAAGATGGATGGAATCATTTATACCTGTATGATATTGATGGGAAATTAATAAAACAACTAACAGGAGGACAATGGGAGGTATTAGATGTAAAAGGATTTGATGCAAAAGGTGCAAATTTATTTTATATATCTACGCAAGAATCGCCCATTACAAAAAATCTGTATGAGCTGAATTTAAAAACTTTAAAAACGAAAAGAATAACAAGGGAAAGTGGCGTACACAATACAACCATCAGCAGCGATGGAAATTATGTGATTGATAATTATAGCAGTGCCGATAATGCAAGAACAATACAATTAACTGAAATAAAAAGTGGCAGATCAAAATTACTATTGCAGGCTGCGAACCCCTTAGCAAACTATGCGTCAGGCAAGCTTTCAGTTTTCACCATAAAAAATATTGAAGGCACCGATCTATATTGCCGCATGTACAAACCAGTGGGCTTTGACAGCACAAAAAAATACCCTGTAATAGTTTATTGGTATGGTGGCCCCCATGCACAAATGATACTTAACAGTTGGAATGGCGGCGCTTCAGATTATTGGTTTCAATACATGGCAGAAAGAGGATATGTAGTATTTACATTAGATACAAGAGGCAGCGCCAATAGAGGCAAAGCTTTTGAACAATCTATTTTTAGAAAAGTGGGAGATGTGCAAATGCAGGATCTTGAAAGCGGCATCAGTTATTTAAAAAAATTATCCTTTACAGATGAAAATAAAATGGGGCTTTTTGGTTGGAGCTTTGGCGGATTTATGACAACTGATTTTGTGCTAAATCATCCCGGCACTTTTAAAGCCGCAGTTGCCGGCGGACCTGTAATGAACTGGCAATACTACGAAGTAATGTATGGCGAAAGATATATGGATACACCGCAAGAAAATCCGGATGGATACAATGCTACCAATCTTTTGAAACAGGCATATAAATTAAAAGACAAATTGTTACTTATACATGGCTTGCAAGACCCTGTAGTTGTGCAAGAGAATTCTGTGAATTTTGTGAAAGCTTGTGTAGATGCAGGAGTACAGGTAGATTATATGATTTACCCGGGGCATGAGCATAATGTACTGGGTAAAGACAGGGCACATCTATACCAAAAAGTGACAGATTATTTTATGCAGTATTTAAAATAAAAAAAATGGGTATTGCAGAATTAAATGATGATACGAATACGCTTATCATTCATGCAAAAATAATTTTGTATGGAGACGCAGGTTATGAAAGATTGAGTATAGATCTGGCAAAAAATATTGCAGATCATTGGAATGAGCCACATGCAACTGTATTTATAAAAAACAGGTTGTACCATATTATTTTTGATATTACGGGCGAGTATGCTCCTTCTCTAGAGCAGATGACCATTTTACAGAATGATAATCCACTTAATAATTATTTCAGAGTAGAAGAATATGCCGAAGGCGACATTTCTTTTGTAGATGGTATCAACAGCAATACAGGTTATTTTAAATTAGCCAACCTTTTAAATAATTCTACTACTGCAGCGCATGAGTTTGGCCATACCATCGGGCTTGAGCATCCGGCAGAACTGGACATACGTGGACAGGGAACTCCCGGCATTATGTATCCACGGGGAACAATTGTAGATCCTCATTTTCAATACGACCCTAATGCTGCGCCAGCAACCAATGGCGGAACAATTAATCCTTTCACCCGGAAAGTTTTGCAGAATGATATTGATGATCTGCAACTTCATAAATTATCATTTAATAAAAATCGTTTGGCAGTGCTGGGTGCATTTACCTCTGTATGGCATGATAAACAACTGCCTTAATTGCCATTTATAAAAATGGATGATAACTCGTAAAAAAATCCATTATCTTCAAACTAAATTATTTTTTTGCGTATGGCTATTTTAACCGTAAAGGAACTTTCAAAAAACTATAAGAATGTAAAAGCCTTACAGGGAGTAAGTTTTTCAGTACCGGAGAAAACCGTGTTCGGAATTTTAGGTCCAAACGGCAGCGGTAAAACCACTTTACTGGGCATTGTCATGGATGTTTTAAAAGCATCTGGTGGTAGTTATTCCTGGCTTGGTACAGAGCAGCAAAGCAGCTCCGATATCAGAAAAAGAATTGGTACATTGCTGGAAACTCCTAATTTTTACCATTACCTGAGTGCAGAAGAAAATTTAGTAATAGCTGCAAAAATAAAAGGCAATGGTCTTCAGAATATTGAGAAGGTTTTAAAAATAGTAAATCTGTATCAAAGAAAAGATTCAAAATTCAGCACCTTCTCTTTAGGGATGAAACAGAGGCTGGCAATCGGTTCTGCATTGCTGGCAGACCCGGATATTCTTGTATTTGATGAACCTACCAATGGTCTTGACCCGGCAGGAATTGCAGAAATAAGAGAACTGATAAGAGAGTTGAACCGCAATGGCAAAACCATTATAATGGCAAGCCATATACTGGATGAGGTGGAAAAAGTATGTACTCATGTTGCCATTATACAAAAGGGTGTTTTAAAAATGGTTGGCTCAGTAAGCGAAGTAATGGCTACAAACGGAAACACAGGAATTAAAACGACGGTTTTAATTGAATTGGCTGCTGATGATAATGAGGTTTTAAAAAATATTTTAAAAGATACAAAAGATGTTATCTCAGTATTAAATGTAGAAAATTACCTGCAGGTTACCTGTAATGAAAACATGACTGCTTCCGACATAAATAAATTATGTTTTGAAAAAGGAATTGTTTTAAAAATGCTTGTAGAAAAAAGAAAGAGCCTGGAAACAAGGTTCCTTGAAATTACCGGTACCCAAAGCGATAAATAAAAATTATAAAATCATACTTATAAAATGATAGACCTTTTAAAAATTGAATGGCTTAAAATAAAGAAATACACTGCATTCATCTTGCTCAGCAGCTTTTTTGTCCTTGGAGTTGTAGCAACTAATTATATAGTACACGAGTTCAAAAAAAATGTGATAGACAAAGTGCAAGGTTCTCAGTTAATTTTTTCCGGTTCTCCGTTTGATTTTGATGTAGTGTGGAAAACAGTTACTTATTACAGTAGTTTCTTTTTAATGTTGCCAGCCCTACTCATAGTAATTTTAATATCCAATGAATTTAATTTTAAAACCCACCGCCAGAATATTATAGATGGCTGGGACAGAATGCAGTTTCTGAATGTAAAAGTTGTATTAGGAATATTAATGGCTTTGGCAACTACCATTGTAGTAGTTCTCACCGCCCTGGGATTTGGTTTTGCATCCGGTACATCCTTTTCGCTAAACGGCTTTGAAAATGTTGGCTATTTCTTTCTAAAAGGAGTAACATATAATCTCCTGGCTATTTTGATCTCATTGCTCACAAGAAAATCCGGCGTAGCTATTACTGTTTTTTTTATCTACACTATTTTAGAAAATGGTATTTCTTTATTACTCTTTTTCTGGGCAATACAGTTAAAGAAAGATTATAATATAGATTGGGGAAACCTTGGCAACTACCTCCCGATGAATGCTTCTGATGGATTACTAACTTCCCCTTTTCAAAACTTAACAAATATGGCAGCTAAGTTTTTGCCATCAGATTTTAATTGGGTAGTATTAGGCTTTGCCATAGTCTATATTATTTTATTTTATGCCTGGAGCAAAAGAAAAATGCTTCGCTCAGATCTGTAAACTTATTTCGCCAGCAATTCATTCAAAGCAGCTTCTATAGATGGATATAGAAAAGTAAAACCTGTAGCTTTCACTTTTGCATCACTAACGGTAGTACTCTTTAATACTTCGGCACTTCTCTCTCCCATCATTATTTTTAAAATGAAAGCCGGTATATGAACTGGTATATAAAGTTTTCCTTTCAGCGTTTCTGCCAGTTTTAAAGTAAGTTTAGAATTGGTCGCTGGCATTGGTGCCACTGCATTATAGCTTCCGGTCATTTGTTCATTTTCTATCGCTGCCAGGTATAACCTGCAAAGATCCTCTATGTGTATCCAGCTTATTATCTGGGTACCGCTACCTAATATTCCTGCGATACCTAAATGTATAGGCTTCATAAATTCGGCAAGTGCTCCGCCTTTTTTACTTAACACTATGCCGGTACGCAAACAGCATACTCTTATTCCTAAAGTCCTGGCAGATACTACACTTTCTTCCCAAAGATGGCAGGTATGTCCTAAAAAATCTGTAGCCGATGGTTCATCTTCAGTAAAAAAATGACCCGGAGTTTTATCTTCCCCATACCAACCCGTTGCAGATGCACTTACTATTATTTTTACTTTATTAGTATTATTTTTTAAAGTGTTTATTATAAGTTCTATTGTCTTTGTGCGGCTATCAATAATTTCTTTTTTGTACGCTGCTGTCCATTTTTTATCTACCACTCCGGCTCCTGCCAGGTGAATAATATGATCAGCTTTTTGTACTGCTGCAATATCAATCTGGTTTTTTTCTGCATCCCAAAGTGCATATTCAACTTTTTCTGAAGATGTTTTATCTTTTAAAGAACGGGTAAGTACAATAGCCTTATCGCCTTTTGCAACAATCATTGATACCAGCTGAGTACCTACAAGCCCCGTACCTCCTGTTAATAATATAGACTGCATTTTAAAATAGTTGGTTTTAATATTATAACATGGTTTAATGCTATTTGTTTAGCATTTATTTGTTTTTTCCAAAACGTATTTAGTCGTAAATTTATGTAAACACTACACTTAATGCAAAAATTCATTTTCATATTCCTTACCGCTCTGTTTTTTAATAATATTTCTGTCAGTGCACAGCAGATCACTTATTCTGATATAAACAAAGATGACAATAAAAGAATAAGCTTTGAAATACTGGGAAATTTTGGTGGTAATTATCTTGTTTATAAAAACATAAACCGAAAACACTCCGTTACCATTTATGATAAGGAAATGCATATTACAAATGATGTAAAGCTTGATTTTATTTCTAATAAGACCATTAATGTTGACTTTGTAAATTACCCCGATTACTTTTTAATTTTTTATCAATATCAAAAAGGAAATATTATTTATAGCAATGCAGCTAAACTCAGCAGTACTGGCCAGCTAATAGGAGATGTAAAGTTATTAGATACAGCTAAGACAACTTTTTTAGAAACCAGTAAAGTTTATTCCCTGGCTTACAGCGAAGACAAACAAAAAATACTGCTTTACAAAACCCAGCGTAAGAATGGTAATCTTGCACTTACTACAAAAATTTATGACAACTCCCTGCAAATGCTGGATAGCAGCAGATATGTTTTTGATTACAGCGAAAGAAAGGATACGTACGGAGACCTCGAACTTGCAAATGATGGCACTTTTATTTTTACCAAAGAAACCGGTAACGGCAGAAATGATTATTCAAAGCAACTTCAAATAAATTACCACCGTCTTCATTCTGATTCGCTTATCACAAAAGATATTTTACTGGATGATAAATATATTGAAGATGTAAAAATAAAAGTTGATAATCTTAATAATCAAATAATTTTAAATTCCTTCTCTATCAAAAAAAATAATGGAAATACAGAAGGCCTCTTTAGCCTGATTATAGATAAAAATAATTTTGCAGTTACTAAAAAAGCCATTCTCATTTTCAGTGACAGTACCAGAGATAAACTATCCGGCAGGCCGGATTACAGAACAGCATTCAATGACTTTGCTTTCCCCAATATTGTGCTTAAAAGAAATGGGGGCTTCATTCTTACTGTGGAAGAATATTATACCCAGGGCCGCAATAACAGGATGAATAGCCGTGATTATCTTTACAGTCCTTATTATTACGGTTCTCCATATTATTATAGCTCTCCATATTATTACAGTTATCCCGGTAGTTATGGCTATAATTATTATAGGAATGATCCCTTTTACCGCTCTAATAGCAACCAGGATATTCTCTATAACTACAATGATGTACTTATTTTCAGTTTCAGTCCCGATCTTGCTCCAGAGTGGAATAACATCATCAATAAAAAACAAAGCGACCTCAATGAAGATCATTTTCTTTCCTATTCTACCATTAATATGGGAGCAGAATTACATTACCTGTTTCTTCAGAAAGATAATAATCGGGAAGTGATCAGCGATCAGGCCTTACAGCCAAATGGAGAAATTACCAGGTACCCAACTATTAAAGGCGGCGAATCAGGTTATGATTTTATGCCAAGGCTCGCAAAGCAGGTTGGTGCCCGTCAAATAATAGTTCCATGCCTCCATCGTGGTGTAATTTGCTTCGCAAAAATTGATTTCTTTTAATCTTAATTTCATTCGCTTATTTTTGCCCTGTAACCAGCTGATTAATTTTTAACCGATCAATGTGACAGGCACTTTTAAAGCCAATAATCCATACAATAATTTTCTACTTTTAGTGTATGGGTTCATTTTAAAATTTCCGCTTTTTTTATACCCAAAAGCGCCACAAACAAATGTGCTGGATGGTGTATTGTATAAATATTTCCTAGAGATTTTAGCACCTTTGGGAAATAGCACCCCGGTTATTTACAGTCTCATCACATTCCTGTTATTGTTTGTTCAGGCCCTGGGCTTTAATAAAGCAGTGAATTCCCAGCGGCTGTTTCAAAAGCCAAATTACCTTACGGGTATGAGTTACCTGCTCATTACTTCATTATTTGCAGAATGGTTTAGTTTGTCAGCTCCGCTCATCATTAATACCATGCTTATCTGGGTTTGGGCTAAGTTGTCTACACTTCACAATGCAGCAAGTCCTAAAACCTCCATATTTAATATCGGCTTTGTTATCAGTATTTGTGCGTTCTTATATTTTCCCGCCATTGCATTTATATTGCTTGTAATGGTTGGCCTTACTATTGCCCGCCCTTTCAAACCCAGAGAATGGTTAATCGGTCTCGTCGGAATTATTACCCCATTTTACTTTTTTGCTTCCTGGCTTTTCCTTACTGACAAAATTCAAACATATCATTTACCCGGACTTGTAATAACGCTTCCGGCATTTAAAGAAGGCAGGATCGCATTAGGAACTTTAATATTAATATTAGTAACAGTATTGATCGGTAGCTTTTTCATATACAGCAATCTTCGACGCCAGATTGTGCAAACCCGTAAAAGTTGGCAACTTATCTTCCTTTATTTAATTGTCGCTTTGTTCGTTCCGTTTTTAAATGCAACGCACAGTTTCAGCTACTGGATCCTGGTTGCAGTTCCCGTTTCTCTTTTAACTGCCAGTTCATTTTTATATCCGGAAAAAAAGTGGTTTCCGCTCACTATACATTGGGCTATGGTAGCCACCGCAGTGGCCATTGGCTATTTTATAAAATAAATTTACAGAAGCTAGGCTCATTTTCATTATTGAATATTTTGCCCGCTATCCACTCTTACCCTGCCTACCGTCAGGCAGGTCGGGGCTATTATTTCAGCAATAGTTTTTCATAGCCGCATTTATACCGGAATCTTAATAATTAGAGGGTATCTTATTTAGAATGGTAACCAAAATTTTTAACGCTTTTCGTACTTTTGCCCCACAAAATTTAATATATGAAGTTTGGAGTTGTTGTATTCCCGGGTTCTAACTGCGATAGAGATATGATCAGCGCTTTAAAAGATGATCTTAAGCAGGACGTAATAACACTATGGCATAAAGATAAAGACCTCAGCCAGTTTACAACAGACGATTGTATTGTATTGCCCGGCGGCTTCAGCTACGGCGATTACCTTCGCTGCGGAGCCATAGCCCGCTTTAGTCCAATGATGAAAAGCGTCATTGATTTTGCAAATAATGGTGGTAAGGTTCTGGGTGTTTGCAACGGCTTCCAGATATTATGTGAAAGTGGTTTACTACCAGGCGCATTGTTAGGAAATAAGGCACAGCAGTTCGTTTGCAAAAATGTATTCATAAAAGATAATAACAACAGTGTTTTAAAAATTCCCATTGCCCATGGCGAAGGTCGCTATTACGCAGATGAAGAAACTTTAAATAGTCTCATCAAAAATAACCAGGTTATCTATAATTATTGCGATGCTGATGGCAATGTTTCTGATGAACATAATCCTAACGGAGCTACCAATCACATTGCAGGTATTTGCAATGAAAATAAAAATGTTTTTGGAATGATGCCACATCCTGAAAGAGCCTGCAGCACTACCCTCAATAATACCGACGGTAAGAAAGTTTTTGAAACATTATTCAATCTTTCGTAAGTGGTTTAACTAAGTTTAACATCCATCTCAGCATGTAAATAGTAAATTTGTATGAATAAAAATCATACAGAATGAAAAAATATATACTTGGCCTTTTATTGGTTTTCGGATTTACAACAGGTGCCTTTGCTCAAATTGAGAACCCTGTAAGATGGAGTTATACTGTAAAAAAAACCGGGGATAAAACTTATGAGCTTCATATGACGGCCAATGTTTCCAGCAAGTGGCATATTTATGCCCAAAATGCAGGCGAAGGTCCGGTGCCTACATCGTTCAGTTTTGCCAAAAACGGTTTAGTAAGTTTAGATGGTAGTGTGAAAGAGGTAGGAAAACTGGAAAAATTATATGATAATAACTTCCATTCAGAATTGAAATTCTATCAAAACAAGGTCGATTTTGTACAGAAAATAAAATTAAAATCTCCTGTTGCCACTGTTGTAAATGGTACTGTTACTTTTATGGTATGTGATGATTCTAAATGTCTGCCACCAAAAGATGTTCCTTTTTCGATTAAAGTTTCCGGTAAATAAATAAAGAAATAGATATAATTCAAAAGCCTTCGTTGTATAAACAGCGAAGGCTTTTTTGTATTTCTTTGGGTTAATAAACCTTTTGGGTGGGGTTACAGTGCAATTTGTTTTTCTACCATTAGTTTGCGTAGGTTTATTAGGCCATAACGCATTCTGCCAAGTGCAGTATTTATGCTGCATTTAGTTAAAGTAGAAATTTCTTTAAAGCTAAGATCAGCATAATGACGCATAATGATAACTTCTCTCTGATCTTCTGGAAGCATATCAATCATTTGTCTAACTTTTTCGTGGCTTTGTTCTGCCATCATACGTTGGTCTACACCTGCTTCAAAAAAGTTAAGTACTTCAAAAATGTCACGATCATCGCTCGTTTTAATAGAAGGACTGCGTTTTACTTTTCTAAAATGATCTACACACAGGTTGTGTGCAATACGCATAGCCCAAGGCAAAAATTTTCCTTCATCTGTATAACGACCACCTCTCAGTGTATCGATAATACGGATAAACACATCCTGGAAAATGTCTTCCGCCAGGTACTTGTCTTTTACTAATAAATAAATTGAGGTGTAAATTTTGTCCTTGTAACGTACTACTAAAGTTGCAAGGGCGTCAGCGTCTCCGTTCATGTAAAGATGTACGAGTTGCTGGTCAGTTAAGTTGTTAAGGCATTTCATAACTTCTACAGTTTTTGATGGTTTTGGACAATGTTATTAAGGTGGTCCAATAAAGAAAGATGTTGCGTAGAAGTCTTTTAGATAGGCTTTTTCGGCTCTCCATTTTTATTGGATATTGGACTGTGAAAGTAGAAATAAAAAAGTAAGTACCAAATATTTTTAATGCATATTTTAAAAATCGAGTACTTGTACCAAAGTATCGTAAATGTACGAATCGTAATACTACGTATACCTTTTTAAGAATAATTTCACATATTAAAATACCTGTAATACCATTATCATAATTGAATAATAATAGGGTTATCGTAAATTTGTAGAGATGGATAAAATAATAAAGAAAACAAAGAAAAATACTACAGATTTCGCTCCCATAAAACCTTCAAACGATATTTTAATAAAAGGCGCCAGGGTACATAATTTAAAGAATGTAACGGTTACGATACCACGAAATAAACTGGTAGTTGTTACCGGCGTTTCCGGTTCGGGAAAATCATCTCTTACCATAGATACTTTATTTGCAGAAGGCCAGCGTCGCTATGCAGAAAGCCTGAGTTCTTATGCCCGCCAGTTTATGCAGCGCATGAATAAGCCGGATGTCGATTATATAAAAGGGTTGTGCCCTGCCATTGCAATTGAGCAGAAAGTAATCACAAGAACGCCCAGAAGTACGGTTGGAAGTATGACTGAGATCTATGATTATCTCCGTTTATTATTTGCCAGGGCAGGAAAAACTATTTCACCCATTAGCGGACGTGAAGTAAAAAAAGATGATGTACCGGATGTAGTGACTGCTATTCAACAATGCAAAGAGGGCGATAAAATACTCATATTGGCATTGTTTAAAAAACATGCCAACCGGGATGTAAAAGAAGAGCTGAACATTTTACTTCAAAAAGGATTTTCAAGATTATACGAAGAGGGTGAGATAAAAAGAATTGAAGATTTACTGGAAGACACAAAAGCCATCAGCAAAAAAAAGGAGACCTACATTCTGATTGATCGTCTTATAAAAAAAGAATTTGATGAAGATGATCTGCATCGTATTGCGGACTCTGTAGGCACTGCATTCTATGAAGGCGAAGGTAAAATGCACATCGAAATCAACGGGAAGAAAGATTTATACTTTAGTAATAAATTTGAACTGGACGGAATACATTTTGAAGAACCGGTTCCAAATTTATTCTCCTTTAATAATCCCTTTGGCGCCTGCCCTGTTTGCGAAGGTTTCTCAATGATACTTGGATTAGACGAAGATCTGATAATACCTGACAAACGGTTAAGCGTGTACGAAGGAGCAGTAGCACCCTGGAAAGGCGAAAAGATGGGAGAATGGAAAGAAGCATTTATAAGAGCAGCGAAGAAGTTTGATTTCCCGATCCACAAGCCGATAATGGACCTTACTAAAAAACAGTATGAAGAATTGTGGAAAGGCAACAGTCATGCAAATGGTATAGACGATTTTTTTAAAGAAGTAGAACAAAACTTATATAAAGTGCAGTATCGTGTGATGCTGAGCAGGTATCGTGGCAGAACACTTTGTACAGAGTGCCATGGTTACAGGTTAAGAAAAGAAGCATTGTATGTAAAAGTTGATGGGAAACATATCGGACAACTTTGTGAAATGCCGGTGAAAGACCTGCAACAATGGTTTAATAAATTAAAGCTTGGTAATTATGATGAACAGGTTGCCAAAAGAATTTTAATAGAACTGCATCATCGTTTAAAAACATTGATCGATGTTGGGCTTGGTTATCTTACTTTAAACCGGCTTGCAAATTCATTGAGCGGCGGCGAAAGCCAGCGCATACAACTTACAAGGAGCCTCGGCAGTAATCTCACCAATTCATTGTACATTTTAGATGAACCTTCTATCGGCTTGCATAGTCGTGATACAGAAAGATTAATAATCGTTTTAAAAGAATTACGTGACCTCGGAAATACTGTGGTAGTGGTAGAGCATGATGAAATGATGATGAAAGAAGCTGATTACATTATTGATATGGGTCCATTGGCAAGTCATCTTGGTGGCGAAGTAGTTGCTGCAGGAAATTATGATGAGATCATAGCTGATAAAGATAGTTTAACAGGAAAATATTTATCCGGCAAACTAACAATTGACCCACCAAAAAATACTAGGAAATGGATACGTTCCATTACAATAGAAGGTGCCAGGCAAAATAATTTAAAAGACATTACTGTTCAGTTTCCACTGAATGTTTTATGTGCAGTATCAGGCGTAAGCGGTAGTGGCAAAACAACTCTGGTAAAACAGATTTTATATCCTGCTTTGCAAAAATTAAAAGGCGAAGGCACTGATAAACCGGGAATATTCAGGGCATTAAAAGGTGATACAGATTACATCAGTCAAATAGAAATGGTGGATCAAAATCCGATCGGTAAAAGCAGTCGTAGCAATCCTGTGACTTACATAAAAGCTTATGATGAAATAAGAGAACTATTTTCAAAACAACCGCTCAGTAAAATGCGTGGTTTTATGCCAAAACATTTTTCATTTAATGTGGATGGTGGCCGGTGCGATGCATGTAAAGGAGAAGGGGAACAATTGGTAGAGATGCAATTTTTAGCAGATGTGCATTTGGTTTGCGATGTATGCAATGGAAAAAGATTTAAAGAAGACGTGCTGGACGTAAAGTATCATGATAAAAATATTCACGACGTTTTAGAAATGAGTGTAGATGAAGCCATAGAATTTTTTAATACGCCTTCTTCAAAAAAAGAAAATGATGGCGCCGATGTTGCAAGAAAAATTCAACCACTAAGTGATGTTGGTTTGGGTTATGTAAAATTGGGCCAGTCTTCCAATACACTTAGTGGTGGCGAAGCACAGCGTGTAAAGCTTGCATCGTTTTTAGGAAAAGGAAAAGCACAGGGGCATATACTATTTATTTTTGATGAGCCTACAACCGGTTTACATTTTCATGATATTAAAAAATTACTGGCCTCTTTTAATGCACTGGTAGAGCAGGGCCATTCTATTTTGGTGATAGAACATAATACGGATGTAATTAAAAGTGCAGACTGGTTAATTGATCTTGGCCCCGAAGCTGGTGACGGCGGCGGTAGCCTGGTATTTGCAGGCAAACCTATGGAGCTAAAAAAATGTAAAGAAAGTTATACCGGCAAGTTTTTGTAAAATTATTTTTTTACCAGCATTTGTAATTCTGCTCAACATCCTTGCGTCGCACTCTTGTACGACATACCTTGTATGAACATTAATTGTGCAACAGATTATTTGATATTCTTTAAGAATTCTTTTAACTCATTTACATCAGCGTTCATTTGCACAGCTTTTTTCTCCAGCCTTAATTGTTCCTGTATTGCTTCAGGAATTTTTATTGCTTCTCCAATAACAGGTTCCACCACATCAAAAAATTTCACCGGGTGTGCTGTCTCCACTACTATTCCTTTTTCAGTTGGATGTTGTTGTAAATATTTCTCCAATAAAGTATAACCAACTGCGCCATGTGGATCCAGTAAATAATGATCCTGGTCAAAAACTTTTTTTAATGTGGCCTTCGTCTGTTCATCAGATACACTCTCAGAAGAAAAATCATTTTTCAGCAAGCCAACATTCTCTTTAAATATCTGCATGATGCGTACAAAATTACTTGGGTTGCCCACATCCATTGCATTGGAAATAGTTGCTACTGCAGCTTTTGGCTGGTAATCATTTGTTTCTAAAAAATGCGGAACCACATCATTTGCATTACAGGCAGCAATAAAATGTTTTACCGGCAGGCCAGATGCCTGCGCTAATAAACCGGCGCAGATATTTCCGAAATTGCCACTAGGCACAGAAATTACGGGAGGATTGGTCCTATTTTCCCATTGCTTGTATGCAAAAAAATAATAGAATTGTTGGGGCAGCCAACGGGCAACATTTATAGAGTTTGCAGAAGTAAGAAAAATATTTTCAAATTCGGATGAATTTGTAAACATCTCTTTTACCATTGCCTGGCAATCATCAAAATTGCCTTTTACTTCTATTGCATGAATATTTTTTCCAAGTGTAGTAATCTGCCTTTCCTGCACTGTACTCACTTTGCCTGAAGGATATAGAATAATCACTTCTACATTCGGCACTTCATAAAAACCACTGGCTACTGCACCGCCGGTATCGCCGGAAGTAGCAACGAGTACAGTCACTTTCTTTTTAAAATCTTTTACAAAATATCCCAGGCAGCGGCTCATAAATCTTGCACCAATATCTTTAAACGCAAGTGTTGGTCCATGAAATAACTCTAATGAAAAAATGTTTTCATTTATTGATACAAGAGGAATATCAAAATTTATAGTTTCGGCAATAATGTTTTTTAAAACATCTGTAGGAATACAATCCCCAACATAAGATTGAATGACTTCAAACGCAATTTCTTCGTTGCTGTATTTTTCTATGTTCTCAAAAAAAGCTTTTGATAATTGTGGAATATTTTCCGGGAAGTATAAGCCTTTATCCGGTGCCTGGCCATTAATGCAGGCATCTTTAAAATTTACAGAAGAAGCTTTTTTATTGGTGCTAAAATATTGCATACTTGTTATTGCATGTTTTTTTGTTGAATAATGGTTTGCTACATAAGTTCCGACGTGAAGTCGGAATCCCGATTTTACATCGGGAAGAGCGACCCCGAGTTCCACTGCGTTCGTCGCGGCAAGTACAAGGATAATTCCGAATGAACTTATGCCGGGTCAATGATCTTTACTCCTTCATTATTTACCGTTGTTACATAAGTATAATGTTCGAGCCCAATGCGTTGATAAATGAGTTGCATTTCTTTCTCAATGGCATCAGCCGTTTTTTTATTTGTACTCAGCATAAAAATTGAAGGGCCAGAGCCTGAAATACCACCGCCTAAAGCACCGGCGTTTTTACAGTTCTTTTTTACTTCATCAAATCCTGGGATAAGAATACTCCTGACTGGTTCAATTATTACATCTTCCAGGCTGCGCCCAATAAGATCGTAATCATTTTTCATTAAGCCGGCTACAAGGCCTGCAATATTTCCCCATTGTTTTATGGCATCCTTTAGTAAAACTTCTTTACGTAATATTTGTCTTGCATCAGAAGTTCTTACTTCTATTTGAGGGTGTACAACGGTAACGAATAACTGCGGAGCCGGAATATTGATAATATCCAAAGGAAAAATGCTGCGTATTAATGTAACACCACCATAAATACATGGCGCAACATTGTCTGCATGCTTTACTCCGGTTGCAACTTTTTCGCCACTCATTGCAAAACGTACCTGGTCTGTTTTACTGAAAATATTTCCCAATAAGTGATTTGCTGCAACAACAGCACCAGCGGCACTTGCAGCGCTGGAACCAAGGCCACTACCAGGTTTTATATTTTTATGTATCACAAGTTCAAAGCCAAAAGAAGCATCTATTTCATCCAGTATTTCCAGCAAAGGAGCGCCAGCCGTATTTTTCGATGGCTCTGTAGGCAAATTGTATTTATCTGTTGAGCTGATGATGACTTTTTTTTCTTCTATCATCTTTAGTTCCATAGTATCCTCGGGTGTATTTAAACAAAGTCCAAGCACATCAAAGCCACAGACAAGGTTTGCAATGGTGCCTGGTGCTGCAATAGTTACTTTATTTCCTTCTTTAAAGATCATTTCAATTATGCTTTTGATGCTCTTATAATATCTCCAAATACACCTGATGCTGTTAAATCTGCACCGGCACCGGCACCTTTAATTACCAATGGTTGATCTACATATCTATCAGTATAAAACAATACGATATTATCCTTACCGTATAAATGGAAAAAATCATGCTTTGCATCAATATGCTGTAAACCTGTTTTTGCTTTTCCATTTTCATAAGAAGCAACAAATTTTAATTTACAATCTTTTGCTGCTGCATCGTTATATAATTTTTTAAAATGCTGCTCATGTTTCTCCATGCATTTATAAAAGTCCTCCACAGTACCTTGCATACATTCTTCCGGCAAAAAAACATTATTGTCAATATCATTCATTTCTATCACCTGTCCTGCTTCTCTGGCCAATATCATTATTTTACGCATTACATCTTTACCACTCAGGTCAAGCCGTGGATCGGGCTCTGTATAACCTTCTGCCTGTGCCTGTCTCACTACAGATGCAAAACTTTGTGTGCCATCATAATTATTAAATACAAAATTTAAAGTACCGCTGAGTACCGCCTGCATCCTATGTACAGTATCACCACTACGTACAAGATCATTTAATGTACCGATGATCGGTAGGCTGGCGCCGACATTTGTTTCAAATAAAAATTGTGCATTGTATTCAGTCGTAAGATCTTTTAATTTTCTATAATCAGAATAAGAAGAAGAACATGCAATTTTATTACAAGCAACTATAGCAATATTCTTTTCTAATAATGAACTGTAACTATTGGCAACTTCCTCATTAGCGGTAGCATCCACAAAAATAGTATGGCGAAGATTTTTAGAAATTATTTTTTGAACATAGTCATTTATATTGCTTGAATTACCTTCTCCTAAAGCTGTTTGCCAATTTTCAAGGTTTATTCCATCTTCATTCAAAAGCATTTTTTTACTGTTTGCCAGGCCAGCAACTTTTATTTTTATTCTCAGGTTTTTTAATAAATATTCCTGCTGTTTCTGCAACTGCGCCAAAAGCCTTGAGCCTACGTTTCCGGCACCTGCAATAAATACATTCAGTTCTTTTATTTCTGTTTCAAAAAATCCTTCATGAACAACATTCAGTGCTTTCTTTACATCTTCATTGGCAATTACTGCAGATATATTCCTTTCAGAAGAGCCCTGAGAAATAGCCCTGATATTTACGCCACTTTTACCCAGCATGCTGAAAAATTTTCCACTAACACCGGTATGCATTTTCATTCTATCGCCTACCAATGCAATAATGGATAATCCATTTTCAACAAAAACTGGCTCCACTTTTTTCTGTTCTATTTCTATAGCAAAAGTTTTATCTATTGCATTTTTTGCAATCGTTGCATTAGCTTCTTCTATTCCAACACAAATAGAATGTTCAGAAGAACTCTGCGTAATAAAAATTACATTTATCTGCAATTGAGCCAGTACTTCAAAAAGCCTTTTCGAAAATCCTGGTATACCTATCATGCCACTTCCTTCAAGACTTAGTAATGAAATTTTACCTATGCTGGAAATGCCGGTGATCGTATTAATGTCTTTTGCTGTTTGTTCTTTTATAAGCGTACCCTGATCTTGAGGAGAAAAAGTATTTTTTACCCAAACAGGAATTGCCTTACCCATAACAGGTTGTATGGTCGGCGGAAAAATAACTTTGGCGCCAAAATGAGAAAGTTCCATTGCTTCCTGGTAAGATATCTGGGGAATTACTTTTGCATTTGCAACAATCCTTGGGTCGGCAGTCATCATGCCGGATACATCTGTCCATATTTCAAGACATGGTGATGAAATAGCAGAAGCAAAAATTGCCGCTGTATAGTCAGATCCTCCACGGCCTAAAGTAGTTTGTACTCCCTTTTCGTTTGCCGATATAAAACCCGGCACAAGATATAAGTCAGCTGTATTTTCTTTGAAGTAATTATCGATATTGTTCTCAGTTACTGTAAAATCTACGATGGCATGACCAAAGGTTGAATCAGTTACAACTAATTTTCTTGCATCTGTCCAATGTACTTTTATATTTACTGCTTCCAATGCTTCTGCGATTATCCGGGAAGATAATAATTCACCAAAGCCCATCATCCTGTCTTTTATTGCGGGAGATAATTCTCTTAATACAAAAATGCCTTTGCAAATATCATCCAGCTCATTGCATTGTGTTTTCACAAAACTCAAAATACTGCTTTGCACTGTAATGGGAATTAGCTCCTTCACCGTTTGGAGATGTCGTTGCTCGATCTCTTGTAATTTAATTTTATAGTCCATATCGCCTGTTGCTGCCAGGCGGCTACATTGTAATAAAAGATCTGTAATACCACCTAAAGCAGAAACAACTACTACTAATTTATCACTTTTATTTTTTTGCTGAATGATGGCCAATACCTTTTTTATATTTTCAGCATTGGCTACAGAGCTGCCGCCAAATTTTAATACCTGCATATATTTATTAGTTGAAAAAAATTAAAATAAAATGAAAAGAGAACTGTCTTAAGAATAGCCGAAGCCCGATTGGTAATATGTAGAGATGCAACCCTTAAAGGGTTGTAATAATTGTAGCTGTAGTGCATATAATAGCTACAGTAGAATTTGGAGAAGTATATATACTAGATTGTGACACTTTAGCAAAAGTAAGTATTCGTAAATGAATATTTGCTAAAGTTTCTATTTTTTTAATAATTTCTAATGGAAACATCCATTTATTGAATATTATTCACTCCTCAATTATCTAAGTCTGTTGCTTTCTTTGATAATCTTATTATCTTTTTTGATACCTGCAACTGCAAAGAACAAAAATACCAAGGCGGCCGGTTGCAGTATAGCAGTTAAAGCAAAGGTACCACCGGTATAAAATGTAGATTGATGATAGTATAAGTAAATAAGGCTTGCCTGTAAAATAATTGCAAGCAAACACAGCCTGAGTTGCAGTGTTCTGTTCTTATAAAGAAAAATAGTGATCAATGCAATTACACTAATGGCTACTGTAAGAAGCAATAAGTAAAGCGGCGCCATGCCATTTAGCAAAGAGGATGGGATACCCTCTTTATTTGTGCCACTGTAAAAAGGCAGCTTTAGGCCTGCAAATACACATATAGAAGCCAATAACAGCCAAACAGATTGTATTCTTTGTAACATATTCTTTATTGTTTCACCAAAAGTAAAACTAAATAAACAGATTTTATAAAACAATCAATAGCAAATACACAATGTCTTTTAAAACTGCATAATAATAAAACTGATTTACTATTTAATTCCTCAATGGCTTACCCGTTTTCAAAATACTTTGTATTCTTTCCAGTGTTTTCTTTTCGGCGGTAAGGCTTAAAAAAGCTTCTCTTTCCAGGTCTAAAAGATATTGCTCACTTACAAATGTTTGCTCGCTCAAGTCGCCGCCGCACATTACATAAGCCAGTTTTTTTGCAACCGTTACATCATGATCTGTAGCATAATTTCCTTTGTGCATACCATTAATGCCGGCATACATACCACCAAGGCCCATACGGCCCAAAACTTTGATATCATTGCGTTGCACAGGCATTACATAACCTTCATCAGACATATTTATTACCGCCTTTTTTGCTTCCGCAATACGGCGGCCAATGTTTATACTTACTTCATCATGGCCTTTGCGGTAAATGCCCATATCAAAAGCTTCAAATGCAGATGTGGCAACTTTTGCTGTAGCAATAGTTAGAAAGCGATTTTGCAAAGTGATGGTTTCGGGTTCGCCGCTATGCATTTCATCAGCAGCTCTTAACACAAATTCTTTGGTACCACCACCGCCGGGAATAACCCCAATCCCAACTTCTACCAAACCGGTATAAGTTTCCGCCGCTGCTATCACTTTATCTGCATGCAGGCAAATTTCGCAACCGCCACCAAGCGCCAGGCCATGCGGCGCCAACACTACCGGAATAGAAGAGTAACGAACTCTCATCATTGTATTCTGAAACATGCGGATGGCCATATCGATCTCATCATAATCCTGCTCAATAGCCAGCATAAATATCATTCCCACATTTGCACCGGCACTAAAATTTGGACCATCATTGGCAATCACCAATCCTTTATATTTTTCTTCGGCAAGCGAAATTGATTTCTGGATTCCTTCCAGCACTTCGCCGCCAATACTGCCCATTTTTGTGTACCATTCCAGGCCAAGCACATCATCATCTAAATGATAAGTACGACAGGCACTGTTTTTCCAAACGGTTTCATTGGCAAAGTTTTTCATTACAATAAATGCTTCGCCACCGGGAATTGCTTTGTAAGCTCTTGTACTAACATCATAGTATAAACGCTTTCCGTTCTCAACTTTGTAAAATGATTTAATACCGGCAGCCAGCATATCATCAATCCAGGGTGCAACACTATAACCTGCTGCTTTCATTGCTTCTGTAGTTTTGGCTACTCCTAATACATCCCAACTTTCGAAAGCGCCGATTTCCCAGCCAAAGCCCGCCATCATTGCATCATCTACACGATAAACTTCATCGCTGATTTCGGGAATGCGGTGAGAAATGTAGGAGAATAATGCATAATGAAACTGGCGGTAAAACTCACCGGCTTTATCCTGCCCAACAACCAATGCTTTTAATCTTGTATTGAGATCTTCAATTGGCTTTGCAGTTTCCAGTGTAGCAAACCTGGGTTTTTGTCTTGGCTCGTATTCAAAGGTTTTGAGATTTAAAACCTGTATTTCTGAAGTAGCTCCGGATTTTATTTTCTTAAAAAAACCTTGCCCGGTTTTATCGCCCAGCCATTTATTTTCTATTATTTTATTTAACCAGGATGGAATATTAAAGAGCGCTTTTGCTTCATCATCCGGACAATTTTCATACACACCATTTGCAACTTTTACCAGCGTATCAATACCTACAACATCTGCAGTACGGAATGTTGCAGATTTTGGGCGACCGATAACAGGACCAGTAAGTGCATCAATCTCGTCAATGCTCAACCCAAGTTTTTCCATGGTATTCATAATGGCCATCATACCAAACACCCCAATACGGTTAGCAATAAACGCAGGTGTATCTTTTGCAAGCACCGTTGTTTTGCCGAGGAATACATCGCCGTAATGCATTAAAAAATCTACTACTTCAGGGTCGGTATACGGTGTTGGAATTATTTCCAGCAATCTTAAATATCGTGGCGGATTAAAAAAGTGCGTACCGCAGAAATGCTTTTTAAAGTCTTCGCTCCTTCCCTCTGCCATCAGGTGAATGGGAATACCGGAAGTATTTGAAGTGATCAACGTACCCGGATTGCGGTGTTTTTCTACTTCTGTAAAAATGGATTGCTTTATATCCAGTCTTTCTATCACTACTTCTATTATCCAGTCTGCGCCGGCAATATCTTTCATATTATCAGTAAAGTTTCCGGTACTGATCCGCTTTAAAACATCTTTGGTATATAATGGTGAGGGATTTGATTTTGCGGCAGCAGCCAAAGCATCATTTACAATTTTATTACGGTCTGCTTGTTTTGCATCTGCTGGTAAATCTTTAGGCATAATGTCGAGCAATAATACCTGCAAACCAATACCGGCAAAATGTGCGGCTATGCGGCTTCCCATTACTCCACTACCAAGAACTGCAACTTTTTTTATAGTACGTTTCATATTTAAAAGCATGAAATTATTAAAAAATAAAATTAGTTAGTTAAACAACTACTTCTGAAATCGAAGTTAGTGTTTTTAAATTATGGGCAAAAGAAAAATTGAACAATAAGCACGGGAGGTGCATAAAATTCAGTAATGTTCAAAAAAGGTATGCCGTATAAGTGTGCGACGCAAGGATGACGCCATGAAAAACAAACGCTGGTTACCAAATAAAAAAGCCCTGTAATAATACAGGGCTTCGTTATAAGTTTAAAATAATTTTATTCTACAAAAAATTCATCGCCATTTTGATTAACATAACCGGTTTTACCATCGGCAGTTTTAATTATAAGATACTCCCCGCCCGGTACCAAATGCACATCACTATATTTTGGAGCAATGATCTTTGTATCCATAAAGTAAAAACCTTTTGAATTGTCATCGCCGGTTATTACAAAACCGCCATTGTTATCATATGCAATATCTGAGTAACCGGTAGAAATAACATCATTGTTTTTTAGATCTTTTACATACGTTTTGCCATTATGTTTTACAATTACATAATCGGTTTTATTCATGCCGTTGATCATTACAAGATTACTGTTATCAGGATTTATCAAGGTTTGCCCGCTTGCAGAAACAATACCATTCATATTATTTTTTGTTACCTGCAGGTATTCATTCTGGCCAGACATAACTTTTTTGATAAAAGAATATTCAAACGGTACTATAGTTTCAAATTTAGAATTGAAGACACCATACATTCCGTTCTTCTCTGCGATGTAATAAGTTTCATCACTACCTGCAATTTTATAATCGTCGTGGATCTTATCAAAAAGTCCATCATTATTCGGCAATGAATATGTTTTTTGTTTTACAACAGTTTCAACAGGACCATTATTTTCAGCTACTGAATTCTCATTGATAGCCGGACATTTGATCATAACCCTTCCTTTTGTATCAATACATTTTTCGTAGCCATCGCTTGTCATAGAAGCGCCTGCAAATAAAACAGAATCTCCACCTTCATTGGTTGCTTTGGGTACATACCCTTTTCTAAAAGGTTTTGCTACTGTAAATTTTGCTGGAATAACAACTTTGCCTGCTTTATTTATGTAGCCATATTTGCTTCCTATTTTGACTGCGGCATAGCCATTGGAAAACCAGGATGCATCATTGAATTTTGGTTGTATCACTATTGTTTTTTCAGGTGTAGCGTAGCCCCATTTATCTCCGCTTCTGTATGGTATCAGCGACATATCCATCTGGGCAAAAGTATTTGCAGCGAAAAATAACATCACAACAAATAGTAAATTTTTCTTATTCATAATTGTTCATTTTTTATAGTAATCAATTAAACAAATAAGTAACCAAAAACACGTTTTAGAGAAAAAAAAGAAGTATTCGCCCTGAATTTAATATGGATAAAGAACCACTTTAATTTGATCGTCGTTTTCAAGGTGACTGTTAAAGTAACGGGAAATAAGGCTGATATTTGATTTATCCGTCCAAGTCAGAACCGGAAAATTGGGGAAAAATCTCTTCAATACGGGATACTGAAAATAATAACCTGAAAGGGCTGAAACAGGATATTTTTTTAAATTTTCTGTTATCAAAGCCAAATCTTTTACAAGATCATCTTCTTTTATCTTATAGGGATTAAAATAAGGCGTGTAATAAGATGTAAAAAAACCACTATCACAAAATGAAGAAAGATATTTTATGTTATTTGATTCTACGATTAACTTATTAGTAAGATTATATTTCTTACGCAGTTCAATTGTTTTACTTAGAGAAGCCTGGGCATTGCCTGCACTTAAATTTTTAAAATCCAGCCAAAGGGATGAGGTAAGGTCTCGTTTTTTATATACTGATAAGAGTGAATCCAATTCAAGAGTAGAAATATTGGCAGAATCGTGATAAACATAAAAAGCATTTGATCTTACATCAAAATAAACATCACATTCGAATCCTGCCGCATCGTTAGGCAAATTTTGTATTAAAGTTAAATTATCAATTGCCTTGTTCCATTTTTTAGATGAAGAGATTAAAGTGTTTTGACAGCTGGTAATATTTTGAGGAGTCCACTTATCAGTAAATGAAGAGGGAATGATGACACGGCTCATTCCTTTGTGCAAAATAATATCTACAAACAAACAGGCAAAAAGTATGACTAAAGAGAGTGTATATTTGTTTGTAAGAAAACTTTTGATATTCATTTATATATGAAATTTTTATTCACCCAAAAAAAAATCAGAAGTGAAAAAACTGCTTTAAACTTTTTATTAAAGTTAGCTGTTTTAATGATTTTACTAAAATGTATTTTCTTCTTTTATAATCAAAAATTAGCTTTAGAATGGACGAAAGAAGGAGATTATATTTATTTAAAAATGCTTTTGTGGTCAACATTTTACGATTGCTTTTGGATCTCAATTATAAATCTTCCTTTAATAATAATCTTACTATTCAGGCGTCTTGTAAAAAATAAGATAGTAGCGCTTTTATTGACTTCTATTTTTTCTATTGCAAACAGCTTTTTTATTTTTTTAAATATTATTGATATTTTTTACTTCCCATTCCATTTACAACGGGCAGATGCTGATCTTTTGTATGTTTTAAAAAACCCTTTCAAAAATCCAGACTTAGTCTCTATCGGCATGGGGTTACTTTTACTTTTTTTATTCGTTCTTATATTTCTCATTCTTTTTAAAACAATAAGAAAAATAATGTCAAGGGCTTTGCTGGAAAAACCCAATTTCATTTACACAATTATTATGTGTAGCGTTTGTATTACCCCTTTTATAATAAATAATAATAAATTACTACCGACCTATCCGCTCATCTCCGTAAGCTCAAGTGAATTACCCTTTTTACAAAATTCTTTACACACATTTGTTTATTCGCTGTATCGCAGAAATAATAATGCTCTTTATGATAATCATTACATGAATGAGGCGAATAAAAACGCTCTTTTTTCTATTTATAAAAAAGCAGATTCAAATGCCGGGAATAAAAAAAATGTTGTTTTATTTATTATGGAAAGTGTCCCGGAAGATTTTTTTGATGAAAAAAGTAAGTACAAAGTTGAAATGCCTTTTTTAGATAGTTTAAAAAGCAAAAGCACTTATTTTGAAAACGCATTCAGCTATGGTCATCACTCCAATCAGGGCATCACCTCCATACTGGCCGGCATTCCTACAATAATAGATATCCCATTATACCATTCCAGTTTTACAGGTATACCAATGACTCAAATTGGAAACAGCTTGAAAAAAGATGGCTATCAATCCTCTTTTTTCATTGGCGACAACTACGATGATTTTGGATTTGCACAATGCGCTAATTGGCTGGGTTTAAAATATTATTGCATGACAGATATTCCCGGTTATAAAGAAATGGAAAAAAATTCGATGGGCGTACATGATGAATATGTTTTAGATTTTATGCGTAAAAAGATCTCTGAAACTCAACAGCCATTCTTTGCTGTTAATTACAATGTATCTACCCATTATCCTAATGAACTACCTAAAAGTTATTATGAGAAGTTCCCTAAGAAAAATTTTTCAGATGCTATGAAAAGCATGAATTACTATAATGAGAGCTTGCAAAAGTTTTTTAAAAGTGCTGAAAGCCAGCCCTGGTTTAAAAATACTATTTTTATTTTTTGCTCAGACCATTGGAATTTTCCTGACTTTAATAATGTTACCTACAACAATGTTGAAGGATTCCATATCCCAATTATGATTTACAACCCGGCCGATGAAACAAAGAAAACAGTTTCGAGAATTGTTAGCCAATTAGATATAATGAACACAATATTATCTTATACTCACAACCAGGATAATTTTATTAGCTATGGAAATAATCTTGCAGATAGCTCTGCAAAACGAATAGCATTTTGCAGAGAAAGCAATGTACTATACCAGGCTATTGATTCAAGCTATGTTATAGGATTTAATCCTGTTACTAAAAAAGCCGAGTACTGCTATAACTACAAAACTGACCCAAATGAAAAACAAAATTTATTAAATTACAAACCCAACCCCATAATTGATAGCCTTATACTTAGCATGAAAGCATTTTTACAAACTGCAACTGAGCAGTATAAAAATAAAGATTAACGGTAAAAATTAACTAACACAACTACCATTCTGCACAGCAGTATCGGGATTTATAAATACTAGTTTACCATCCGCATCCTCGGCCATTAATATCATTCCATTACTTTCTATACCACGCATTTTTCTTGGCGCCAGGTTAGCTACAACCGTTACCTGCTTGCCTACAATATCTTCTGGGGCAAAATGCAAAGCGATACCGCTGACAATTGTGCGTTTTTCAAAACCGAGATCTATTTCCAGTTTCAAAAGCTTATCTGCTTTTTCTACTTTTTCAGCAGCAATTATTGTCCCTGCTTTCAAATCTATTTTTGCAAAATCATCGAAGACAATTTCAGCCTTTAGCGGTGAGCTAATAGCCTTTAGCGGCTCAGGCTCTTTGCTTGCAGCTAAAGGGTCTGTGCTAACTGCTTTCACCAATCCTGCTTTTAGTTTTTCCACCTGTTTAGTTATTTCTTCTTCTTCAATTTTTCTAAATAATAATTCCGGCGCTCTTAAACTATAACCAACACTCAGCAATTTAATACTGCCTGCATTTTCCCAATCCAACATTTTATTTACCACTTTCATCATGCTAAGCATTTTCGTTGCGGTAGTCGGCAAAAAAGGATTTATTAAAATAGCAAGATTTGCTGTTAATTGTAAACACAAATGCAAACAATTATCAATTGATTTTTGGGCTTCGGTTGTCGGTTGTCCATTATCGGTTGTCTGTTTAGCAACAATCCACGGCTCTTTTTCCTGCATGTATTTATTTCCCTTCCTGCTCAGGTCTATCACCTCAAATAATGCATCCCTGAATTTAAATTCACTAATAAAATTTTCAACTTTTACTTTAGCATTTTTAATTTCTTCAATCAGCGCCTTGTCTTTTTCATCCAGAATATCTTCATGCAGCTTTGGTACTTTTCCTCCGCATAATTTATGCATCAACACCCAGGTGCGATTTACAAAATTCCCAAAAATGCTTACCAGTTCACTGTTATTTCTGTCCTGAAAATCTTTCCAGGTGAAATCATTGTCTTTAGTTTCCGGCGCATTGGCACAAAGCACATATCGCAACACATCTTCACATCCCGGAAAATCATTTATATACTCATGCACCCACACCGCCCAGTTGCGACTGGTACTTACTTTTTCACCTTCAATATTTAAAAATTCATTTGCCGGCACATTGTCTGGCAATACAAATCCACCATGTGCTTTCAGCATTGCCGGAAAAATAATACAATGAAAAACAATATTATCCTTGCCAATAAAATGTACCAGTTTTGTGTCTTCCTGGCACCAGTAATCTTTCCAGTTATCAGTCAATTCTTTCGTTGCACTTATATAACCTATCGGCGCATCAAACCATACATACAATACTTTTCCTTCTGCATTTGGCAATGGAACTTTTATTCCCCAGTTACTGTCTCTCGTCATTGCCCTTGGCTGCAAACCATTGTCCAGCCAGCTTTTGCACTGACCGTACACATTATTTTTCCATTCTTTATGGCCTTCTAAAATCCACTCTTTCAGCCATGCTTCATAATTCTGTAAAGGAAAATACCAATGCTTTGTTTCCTTTTTTACCGGCACAGCATCGCTCAATGCGCTTTTAGGATTTATCAATTGCTCCGGTGAAAGTGAAGTACCACAACGCTCACATTGATCGCCATACGCATTCGGATTTCCACATACCGGGCAAGTGCCGGTAATGTACCTGTCTGCTAAAAAAGTCTTTGTAGTTTCATCATAATATTGCTCGGTTGTTTTTTCTTCAAACAAACCATCATCGTACATTTTTGTAAAAAATGCCGAGGCCGTATCATGATGCATTTTATTGGAAGTACGGGAATAAATATCAAAAGAAATTCCCATCTGCGCCATGCTTTCTTTTATCTGCGCATGAAATCTATCCACCACCTGTTGCGGCGTAATGCCTTCCTTCATGGCACGTATCGTAATAGGCACGCCATGCTCATCACTACCCCCGATAAATTTTACATCTTTTTTCTGTGCTCTTAAAAAACGCACATAAATATCTGCAGGCAAATAACAACCAGCCAAATGCCCAATGTGAACAGGGCCATTTGCGTAAGGCAATGCAGCAGTAATTAAATATCTTTTCGGCTCGTTCATGTATTTTTTTTTTGTTTACCAGCAGTTGATTCCCTGGTCATCATCGTTGTGTCACTCCCTTGTGCTGCATATCATTTATCAGCAAAAATGCAGTTTCCACAATTGCAAAACTTTGCAAAAATATCGAATGAATTGCCAATAGCGAAATTTGAGTAAATTGAACCCATGAAACGCAAACAGTTCATAGGTTCTTTATTACCAGCAGCATTTTCTTTCCAGGCACTTTCTGCAGAAATAAAGTTCCCGGAAAAAGAAAACAATTCTTCTAAAATACCGCCGTACCTCAAGCCAGGAGATACTATTGGCATTACGGCAACAGCTGGTTTTATCACTTTAGATGAGATACAATCTGCGGTAAGTAAAATGAAAGAATGGGGATTTAATGTAAAAGTGGGTGCTACTATCGGCAAAAAAGATTTTACTTATGGCGGTACAGATGCAGAAAGATTGCAGGATTTTCAGCAAATGCTGGATGATAATTCGGTAAAAGCCATCATGTGTGCCCGTGGCGGTTATGGTTGCGTACGCATCATTGATAAAATTAATTTCAACCAATTTAAAGAAAATTCTAAATGGGTCATCGGCTTTAGTGACATAACGGTACTGCATAGCCACATTAATAGAAATTGTAATGTTGCAACCATCCATTCTAAAATGTGCAACAGTTTTCCAGACGACTGGAGTAAAGCAGAACAGGTGCAAATAGATTCTATTGATAGTATACGTAAGTGTCTGGTTGGTGAGAAAATGATTTATACTGCTACCGCAAATTCAAACAATAAAAATGGTAGCGCTACCGGCGAATTGGTTGGCGGAAATTTAAGAACCATCGAAAATCTCACTGGCAGCGACAGTGATATTCATACAAAAAATAAAATTTTGTTTGTAGAAGATACGGGTGAATATTTGTACAGTATTGATCGTATGTTTTGGAACTTAAAACGCACGGGAAAATTAGAAAAACTGAAAGGACTTATTATTGGTGGTTTTAAAGCAAAAAAAGATGACCCCGGTGAAGAGTTTGGGAAAACCATTGAAGAAATTGTATTGGAAAAAATTACAGAATATGATTACGCTGTATGCTTTGATTTTCCGGTAGGGCATCAAAAAAATAATGTTGCTTTAAAATGTGGTGTAAGCCATATACTAACTGTCAATAATTCTGGAACTACTTTAACTCAAAAAAATTAAATAAAAAATGATCTTTCCTCCATACTTAAAAAAAGGCGATACAATAGGCATCACATGCCCTGCAGGTTATATGATTGCAGCAAATGCACAAAGCTGCATAGCTACTTTAGTTGATTGGGGCTATCATGTAGTTGTTGGCAAAACATTGGGTAGTGAATCAAAAAATTATTTCAGTGGCACCGATGAAGAAAGGGCTTCCGAACTTCAGACTATGCTGGATGACAAATCCATCAACGCCATTTTATTTGGCCGTGGCGGCTATGGTATGAGCCGCATCATTGACAAACTAAATTTTAAAAAATTCAAAAAAAATCCCAAGTGGCTAATTGGCTTTAGTGATATAACGGTAATACATATGCACACTTACAGCAATTATAAAATATCTTCTTTTCATGCACCAATGGCTGCGGCTTTTAATGATGGAGAAGATAAAAATGAATTCATTCTCTCTTTGAAAAATGCTATTACCGGTAAAAAAGCAAAATACAAATTTGCTACTCATCCTTTTAATAAACAAGGCAGCGCTACCGGCAAATTAATTGGTGGTAATCTTACGCTGCTGGCAAATATTATTGGCACCGCTTCTGATTATGAAACTAAAAATTGTATCCTGTTCATAGAAGATATTGGCGAATACCTTTATAGTATAGACAGGCTATTGCAGCAACTAAAACGCAGTGGCAAATTTGATAAAATTTCCGGGGTCATCATCGGTGGTTTTACCGATATGAAAAATACAGAGCGGCCTTTTGGCAAGACAATGGAAGAAATAATACAGGATGTATTAGCAGATTATGATTACCCTGTTTGTTATAATTTCCCCGTAAGCCATGCTAAAGAAAACGTAGCTTTAAAAATTGGTGCAACTTATAATTTACTTGTAAAGAATAAAGAATCTGTATTGGTAGAATTATAAAAAATTATTTCAGTAACGAATCTAATTTCTGATGAAATAATTCTTTATCATTTAGGGTATTGTGACCTGCGTCCGGAATACCAATAAATTCGTCTCCGGGTTTTAAATAAGGCTTCAGCTTTTTGGTACAGCGATAAGGGATTATCCAATCGGAAGTACCATAAAAAATACTTACCGGCGCTTTTACATCCTGCAAATATTGAAAGGTCGGCAGTTTATATTTTATCATTTGCGCTAAAGGAAAAATAAAAGCGCCATACGCTGAAAACACAGCAGGGACACTGAAATAAGGCGTTTCCAGGATCAATCTTTTACATTTTGTTTCGGCAGCTACGTACGCAGCCACACCCGTTCCCAATGATTTCCCGTAAATGATAATGCTATCCTCAGCATACTTTGCAGCAGCCATTTTCTGCACCTGCAAAGCCTGAGAATACATTTTTTCTTCTGTACGGGTACCGGTACTTTTGCCGAAGCCCGGATAATCTTCTATCCAGACTTCGTAACCGGCATTTGTAAAATTATCACTGTATTCCGCATAGCGGTTTATGTTTTTCATATTGCCATGAAAATATAGAACCACACCCCGCCTGACAGAATCTTTTGGAAAAAATTTTACCATGTCAATCGTATCCTCATTATTTAAAGGAATTTTTACTTCTTCAAAAGGCTTATTGAAAGAAAATTTATAATCGCTATCCAGTGTTTGTGGCCGAAACAAAATATAATCCTGCAGGTAATAAACTGCAATGCCCAGCACGCAGTAAACGATGATTATTATTTTTAGAATGCCGAACATTTTCTTTTTAGTAAAATTCATCTTTATAAAATTAGTATTGCAAAATATCCCTGATGATATTATGATATTCATTAAAAGATGGAAGATTATTATGACCGCCACCTACAATTCTGATCAAAGTTATTTTTTTAGGATTTAATGCCTGTAATTTTTCACTATTACTGATGGGGATGAGACGATCTTTTGTACCATGTATAATGTACGTATGGCAATTCACATGCTTTATCCATTTGTCTGTACGCAACTGGTAACGCAATAAAAAACGGATTGGAAGTATGGGCAAAAAACGCTCTATGGCTTTTGCAAAACTAAAATATGGCGAATCCAGAATAAGATAGCGGGGCATATTATCACTTGCAATTTTTGCAGCAAAACCGCTACCAAGACTACGACCATAAACTATAATATGATGCTCTGTATATTGAACTGCCAGTGTATCGTAGACAAACTGCATATCTTTCAGCATATCTTTTTCATTCCTATCGCCGGTACTTTTTCCAAAGCCACGGTAATCAACCAACACCACATCATAGTTGTAACGGGCAAAGTCTTTTGCATAGCGTGCCCAGCCTTTTATACTCCGTGTGTTTCCATGAAAATATAATATTAAACCCAACGGTTTAGTTACCGTAAAATGCAAACCGTTGATGCGAACACCTTCTTCTATATCAAAGAAAAGTTCTTTAAAGGGTACATCATATTTATACAGAAAATCCTGCTTTAATTTTTCCGGCTTAAAAATAAACCGCTCCTGTACCAGGTAGACAAGTACTACGAGTAAGACATAGCCACAAACGATATAAAGTAATGTATGATTCATTAAAGTAAAATGACCTTTAAGATATACATTAAGATTTAGAAAGGGATTATTTAAATAGCAGGGGAAATTTCTTCCCTTTTAAAAGGAATTTCACTCTTCATCTTCTTCATTATAAATCCTGATCATTTTTAATTTACCTACGGGTGCTACAACCAAAGGAAATTTTTCAACGGCAACATTACTTTGATCAAGGCCAAAACCTTTTTCTTCACTTAAAGAAACTTCTTTTATCCAGAAATAACTTTTCATCACCAATTTTTCAATGAATGGCAATTCATTGTCCTGGCTCAGGAATTTTTCCAATACAATAAATTGAAAATCCCCCACCATATTATTACGCTGCTGACTTTCATAGCGACTGGTAATATTCACCTCACGATTTGCCACAAGGTCTTCTACTACTTTTTTAAACATCAGGTTAAGGCGGGGTGCTATGCGGAAACCAAGCCTGAATTCTACCCGAATGATATCATTGGGAATAATATGCTCAACAGAATATTCGCTTGTGTACGGATCATCCAAAGTATCTACATGCACAAACCAATAAATATCGGCTCGTTTTGGTTTACCGCTTAGTATGCTGTAAATAATCTTATGCTCTATTTCTTTTGGATTATTGGCACTGGTAAGATAAACAAGGTGTGTCGCATATTTGGGAACAGAACTATCGTTACTTAATTCTTCCAGCTTTGGTACATATTCATCCACACGTACAAACTCTACGTACCGGTTTTTAATTTTACGGGCACGATACCATACATACATGATGAAGAATAAACCGCCACCAATTATTAGTGTTACGTAACCACCGTGGGAAAATTTATTCAGATTTGCAATCAGGAAACTGATCTCAATAGTTGCAAATACGCCAAGATACAAATAAATGAGTGCCCTATTTACCCTTTTCTTAATAAGATAATTTGCAAACAGAATGGTGGTTGCAATCATACATAATGTGATAGCAAGGCCGTATGCCGCACCCATAGCGCCTGATGTTTGAAAATAGAGCACTACACCACAACAACCTACAAATAATAAAGTATTTATGCCTGGTATAAATAACTGTCCCTTTGCCTCTGATGGATAATTTATTTTCATCCTAGGCCAAAGATTAAGACGGATGGCTTCACTTATCAGAGTAAATGAACCACTTATCAATGCCTGGCTGGCAATGATGGCGGCCATAGTTGCAATAATAATTCCGGGCGTAAGAAACCATTCCGGCATCAGTCCATAAAAGGGATTGCTCATTTTAATGGCATGCGGAAATTGTGCTGTAAAATCGGCATGCTTTAATAATTCATCTGTTGCGAATACGGTTCCTTTATAATTCTTTAAAAGATAAGAACCCTGACCCAGGTAATTTAATATTAATGCACTTTTTACAAATATCCAGCTATAGCGAATGTTGCCTTTACCGCAATGGCCTAAATCACTGTACAAAGCCTCGGCTCCGGTGGTACAAAGGAAAACGGCCCCAAGCAGCAAAAAGCCTTTGGGGTAAGTGGATAATAATTTTATAGCGTAATAGGGATTAAAGGCTTTTAATATATCAAAATCATCAGCAATATGAGCAAAGCCTAGGATGGCCAACATGCCGAACCAAACGATCATTATTGGCCCAAACATTTTGCCGATAGAATTGGTACCAAACTGCTGCATAAAAAACAGGAAAGACAATATTACCAATACTATGATAATGATCGTCTTCAGTTCGATACCATGCAATATCGGAATATTATCCAACCCTTCTACTGCAGCTGTGACTGTAATGGGAGGCGTTATCATTCCATCGGCTAAAAGTGCCGCCCCACCTATCATTGCAGGCAAAACAAGCCATTTTTTTTGCCGTCTTACTAATGTATATAAAGAGAAAATACCACCCTCTCCCTTATTATCTGCCTGGAGGGTAAGTATGACATATTTGATAGTTGTCTGTAGTGTGAGGGTCCAAATGATACAGGACAGGCCGCCGATAATAAGTAGTTCATCTATAGCTTTCCCATTTATGATTTCGCTGAAAACATATAGAGGTGAAGTTCCGATATCCCCGTAAATAATCCCTAATGCTATTACCAATCCTGCGGCGGATACCTTGTTGATGTGTTTGCCCACTAAACAATGAATTTTCTGTAATCGCCTTTTTGCTAATGCGTAAGACGATACAAATGTAGATTGAAAATTAATAAAATGTAAAATTTTATTAAGGATAATTAAGGCCAGCCTTACAGGGAAAAATGGTACTGACCGGGCGAACCTTGCTCATCAAAGGTATACCGTACAAGAGGGCGATGCAACAATCTTGCTATGAAAACCCAATGCCCGGACCAAAGAAAAAACCCCTTTCGGTTAAGAAAGGGGCAACATACAAATTGGTAATTACAAACACAACGTTTATGAATAGACGCAGTATGAACTGCTGACATTTAAAATTAATCTGGTTTTTTACCTTCTAAAAAAGTGTTGAGAGAGCCGATATCGGCCTGGTTATTTTCATCAGTCCTTACTGTATAGTTGCTATAAAAGCTTTCGACGTCTGCAATCTGGTTATGCATTTCCATATTGCGACGGAGGTATGCCGGCACTGTCTCAAACTCATTATTAGGATCGGCTGCGTTTATATTAAAAGACAAATTACGCAGTTTTGCAATTCGGTCCATAGCCCGGCGCCTAAGTTCTTCCGTTTCGTCCTGCATCGCAGGCTCCTCAACGGGAGACAACATGATGGGCTGAGCCTGAGGTACAGCTGGTTGTTCCTCCGCCGCTTTCTGGGAATCTTTAACTACCAACTGCATTTCAATTACAGGTTCGTCTTCCTGAGCTGATATCTGCAGAGGTAGTGGTTCCTCGGTCGAATTGGATTCCGAAATCTCCGGCTTCACCTCTGCATAAATCTGCACAGGCTTGGCCAGGTAGCTACCTGACGAAAGGTTGCTACTATTGCTAGCTTCTTTATTTAAAATTGTATTTTCTTTTTTGCTGAGATCTTCATTTTCAGCAACAGTTGGTTTTGGCTTTTTGGAAGGAAGTGGGATATCCAGGTCCATGTCGAATTGAACATTGGGAACCTGATCAGCTGCCGAAGATATTTCAAAAAATACAGGTTCCTCCCCTAATTTTTCCACAGTATTTTTACTAAGTGGTTCTACTGATTTTTCTTCTGTAAGTGTTGGCATTAAAGGATCTGCGGCAATTGCCTGGACAGGTTCTGCAACTATTTCTTCTACTACTTTTTCAAATTCCAACGTTGGCTGGGCTGCTTTTTTATGCAACGGTGCTGCCGCTGGCATATCCAGTTCCAACACAATTTTCTCATTTTTATTATCCTTTACTACCGGCTCAGCATTTTGCTTTGGAAAAGGATCCTTATGCTCAAACCCTGTAGCAATAAGTGTTATACTGATATCATCGGTTAATGTATTATCATAACCCAAACCAAGAATTACATCTGTATCTTCTCCGGCCTGGCTCAATAAATAATTCTGAATCACTTCTACCTCATCCATGGTAAACTCATGTTCGCCTTCGGCAGAATTAATATTTATCAGGATCCATTTTGCACCACGAATATCATTATCATTTAATAAAGGAGATGTCAACGCATTTTCAATTGCAAGATGTGCCCTGTTTTCTCCGCTTGCAGAAGCGCTGCCTAAAATAGCAACACCACCATTGCTCATTACGGTACATACATCGGCAAAATCCACATTGATCTGGCCTGTACTGTTAATTACATCAGTGATACATTTTGCTGCAGTTGCTAAAACATTATCTGCTTTTGCAAATGCTTCTTTCATTTTTAAATTACCAAACTGGTGACGCAGTTTGTCATTGCTGATCACCAGCAAAGTATCTACATGGCTTTTTAAAAGCATGATACCTTCCTCTGCCTGGGCAATACGTTTTTTTCCTTCGTATGCAAAAGGTGTGGTAACAATACCAACCGTTAGTATGCCAAGATCTTTACAGATTTTTGCCAAAATAGGAGCACCACCTGTACCGGTACCACCACCCATACCAGCAGTGATAAAGGCCATCTTGGTGTTCACTTCCAGTATCCGTTTTATTTCTTCAAGGCTCTCTTCTGTAGCCTGGCGGCCGATTGCAGGGTTTGCACCGGCACCAAGGCCTTGCGTAAGATGTGGCCCAAGCTGTATCTTATTAGGTACACGGCTCTGCGAAATTGCCTGCGCATCTGTATTGCATATTATAAAATTTACGCCTTCAATGTTCTGCGAAAACATGTGGTTAACCGCATTGCTTCCGCCACCGCCTACACCAATTACCTTGATGATGGACGACTGGTCTTTTGGCAAATCAAAATGAATCATGTCTGTAAGTTTGTGTGTTAGTAAGTATTATATGAGCTAATGGCTTATAGCTATTAGCTGTTAGCTTTTTTATAATTGTGCATCTTCTTCTTCCCTGAACATTTCTATAAGATTGGTTTTGAAGTTATCCATAAACCCTTTTATAGTTTTCTTTTTTGCTTTTGGTAACGCTGATGTTTCTTCAATTTCATCTTCCGCTACTTCTACAGCTACCTGCGTTTGTGCAACTTCTGTTGCACCATTTACTTTTACAAAATTGTTCTCAAAAGTTTTATTCTTATTCTCATAATCGTTGTAGCCTTTTAATATTAAGCCGATACAAGTGCTGTACATTGGCTTAGCCAACTCTTCAATATGACCGCCACTCAAATGCTCATTAGGATAACCGATACGTGCATTTAAACCGGTAACATATTCTGTAAGCTGTATTAAATGTTTTAACTGAGAACCCCCACCCGTAAGGATCACGCCGCCATTCAACATGCGGTTATCAAGGCCAACCTGCTTTAAATGATAAGTAACAAAATCCATTATTTCACTCATGCGTGCCTGGATAATGTTAGCAAGATTTTTTACAGAAATTTCTTTTGGTGCCATTCCTCTTAAACCCGGAATAGTAATAAATGCATTTGATTTTGCTTCATCGCTCAAAGCACTTCCAAACTGAATTTTCATTTGCTCTGCCTGCGTTTTTAAAACACCAAGGCCCGTCTTAATATCATTGGTAATATTTTCACCACCGAAAGGAATAACTGCAGTGTGCTTTAAAATACCTTCATAAAAAACAGCAAGGTCTGTTGTACCACCGCCAATATCTACAATTGCTACGCCTGCTTCCAGGTCCTGATCACACATTACTGCTGCTGCAGATGCCAACGGCTGCAAGACAAGATCTTTTGTTTTTAATCCTGCTTTATCTACACTACGATTGATATTCCGGATAGCATTTTTATCACCGGTAATGATGTGAAAGTTTGCGCCAACTTTCACACCACTGTAGCCGATCGGGTTAGGGATATTTTGAAAATTATCAACAGTAAATTCCTGTGGAATTACATCTATTATCTGGTCGCCGGCAGGGATGTATGTGCGGTATTGATCAGCGATCAATTTATCAATTTCATCCTGGCGTATTTCGTCTTCATTCTGCTGACGCACAATGTCACCACGAGTTTGAAGACTTTTAATATGATGGCCTGCAATACCTACGTATACTTCGCCTATTTCTAAATTAGGGTTAGAGGCATAGCAATTTTCCAAAGCTGTTTGAATGGCTTTGATGGTTTGGTCAATATTCAATACCATGCCGTGCTGTACGCCATTACTGTTAGCCCGGCCAAAGCCAAGTATCTCCAGTTTACCGAATTCGTTTTTACGACCGGCAATAGCTGCAATTTTTGTAGTACCAATGTCTAAACCTACGATTACTGGTTGTTCCTGATTCATGATTTGTATGTTTTGTGTTTGTGTATGTTGTGTGTTTGTATGTTTTTTAATTAATAGTCATTTGCTTTCATAACTGCTTTGGGTACCCGCTTTTCTTCCGGTTTTTTTACCGATGGTTTTTGTACCGGTTTTTTCACCGGTGGTTTCACTACAGGTTTTGCTACAGGTTTTATTACAATTGGTTTTTTTACAACTGGTTTTATTACAATTGGTTTTACTGTAACCGGTTTTGGCATTACCACAGGCGGTTTTGCAACAGGCGATACCGCATTCATTTGCACTGTTGGTTTTTCATCGGGTGTAGAAACTTCAGGATCCTGTTCTTCATCTCTCTGAAAAGAATGTTGGATCATAGAAGTATCTGTTCCACTCTTATCATTGTCCGGTATAAGATTCTGTACAGAATCTACTGAAGCTTTTTCTGCATTGTCAGCCATTACCTGCATCAATTGCAAGGTTCTTAATGAGTCAGCAGTTTTATCTTCTTTGCCCCTGATCTTTGCTACTACCTGGTTATCGTATTGCAGATCAATGCTGCTATAATGATTCCAGCCTGTATGTTCAATTATATTTTTATAAAATAATTTCAACTTTCTAAATTTTGCTGCCGCATCCGTAGCATCGCCAAAAAATATTTCCTGATTGCCAATCTTTGGCGTCATTTCAAATGCACGATCTTTTGTTATATCCACCTGGTCTATCATTGCCATTAAAAAACTATCCGATTGTATTTCCTTACTCATATTCCGTATATCCAATAACAAAGCACTGTCAATATGTGATAATACTTTTGCATTAGAAGGGAAATCGGTGAATACCGGAACCCTTGCAGAAAACTTATCACTCAAAGGCAACATGGTAGCACTACTATCAATATAATAAGTGTCACCACCTACTGTAAATATTCTTGCAACCGGTTCTCTTTCTTCTACGGATACCTGGAGTACATTATTATTATCAAAGAACAATTCAGCATTTCTTATCCATACATCTTTTTTCAATGCTGCTTCCATTTGACGCAAATCAAAACTCTGTACTTTTTCTCCAGTTGTGGACCCTCCTGAATATTTATTTATAATTGCCAGCACATCTTTTTTATCAATAAAAAAATTATTGTTGACTCCATGAATATTTATCTCAATGCTTTTACAAACTTTATTCTCTTTACTTTTTACAGCAGCAACTAATAACACAACAGTACTGATGCCGATTGTTACCCATAAAAGGCTGAAGAGTACTTTTTTAATATTTATTTTTTTGTTGCTCATTTAGTTGTCAAGAAGTGCTTTTTTTATTGGTTGTACCATGGTATCAATATCACCGGCACCGGCAATAATGATCAAAGCTGTTTTATTATTTTTAATCCATTCTGTTAATTCTTCCTTTTGTTTTATTGTTCCGTTCTTATTTGTCATTTTATTTAAGATCAATTCACTTGTTACTCCCGGCATTGGTAATTCTCTTGCAGGATAAATCGGTAACAATACGGTTTCATCTGCAAGGCTCAGTACTTCTGCAAATCCATCTGCCAGGTCTTTTGTACGGCTAAATAAATGCGGCTGAAATACAACCATACTTTTTTTACCCGGAAATAATTCTTTTGCACTTACTATCAATGTCCTCAACTCTTCCGGATGATGAGCATAATCATCTATCACAACCTGGTCTTCATTTTTTATCACATATTCAAAGCGTCTTTTCACTCCTGCAAAAGATGCTACTGCAGAGATTATTTTTTCTTCATCAATCTTTAAATACTTAGCTGTAATAATTGCAGCAATTGCATTCTCAATATTGTGAATACCACCCATATTCAATACCACATTTTTTACTACTACATCTTTTATTAAAACATCAAAATAATAACTGCCATTTTTTACAGTTATGTCTTTTGCAAAAGCATCTGCCGTATTATCTGATGCCGCATAGGTTATTTTATTTTCGCCACTAAACTCATCCGCTCTTTTAATTCCTTTTTTACAAATTAGTAATCCACCTGCTTTTATTCTCTTTGTAAATTCTATAAATGCATCCTGCATATTTTTTTCTGTTCCATAAATATCCAGGTGGTCTGCATCCATTGCTGTTATTACTGCTACATCAGGACTTAGTTTCAAAAAACTACGATCAAATTCATCGGCTTCTGCTACACATACATTTTTGGAGCTGGCCCAGAAATTAGTATTGTAATTACTTGCGATACCGCCTAAAAAAGCATTGCAGCCATAACCGGTATCTTTTAATATATGCGCTATCATTGCACTCGTAGTCGTTTTACCATGTGTGCCTGCTACGCAGATATTAAAGTTATTCTCAGTTATCAGTCCCAGTACTTCACTTCTTTTTAAAAGAAGATAGTTATGCTCTTTATAAAAATTAAGCTCCAGATGCCCTTTCGGAACTGCCGGCGTATAAATAACCAGATCTGCATTTTTGTCAATAAACTCTACATTATCTTCATAATGTATTTTTATATTTTCTGCTTCCAGTTGCTTTGTAAGAACAGTAGAAGTTTTATCATAACCACTTACCTGAATTTCTTTACTATTAAAATATCTTGCCAGCGCACTCATTCCTATACCCCCAATACCGATAAAATAAACTCCCTTCGCCCCCTGAAGGGTGAACTGTTTAGTATCAAATATTTTGTTTGTTTCATTCATTGATTTAGCTACAACACTTTATTTACTTTTTCTACTTTATTTACTTACATCTACTTTATTAAATACTTTCTAATATTATAGCTGCAATTTTTTCATCTGCATTTTTAATTCCCAACTCACCGATATTCTCTTCTAATTTTTTTTGCAATGTTTCATTCTTACTTAGTGCAATTATTTCAGGTACCAACTTTGTCAACGCCTCATTATCTTTTATCATTTCAGCTGCATCTTTATTTACCAAAGCTTTTGCATTCGCAGTCTGATG
>JBDSIB010000144.1:0-28478 GCA_039918155.1 Ferruginibacter sp. | reverse complement strand
ATAAGAAAGGATGGCTTTATAAAAGAAACATTGCCGATAACCAGAGAGATTGGATTGGAAAGGGATATGTATCTACGTTTTATGATGCTTTTAATGCTGATGCAAGAAAAGGTTTTTGGGATTTGATCAATAAAAAAATATACAGCAAAGGTATTGATGCCTGGTGGATGGACGCCAGTGAACCGGATATTCTTTCCAATGTTTCTCCCGAAAAAAGAAAACTAGAGATGACACCAACTGCATTGGGTACCGGTACGGAATACCTGAATGCATACCCATTGGAAAATGCCAGGGGCATTTATGAAGGACAGCGGTCATCAGATCCCGGTAAAAGAGTTTTCTTATTAACACGTTCTGGTTTTGCAGGTTCTCAACGTTATTCTGCGGCAATATGGAGTGGCGATATTGGTTCTACCTGGCATGATATGAAAAACCAGATTGCTGCAGGTATCAACTTCTCCATGTCGGGCCTACCTTACTGGACAATGGACATAGGAGGTTTTGTGGTACCTGAAAAATTTGAAAAACCCAATTCAGAAAACCTGGAAGAATGGCGGGAATTGAATGCACGTTGGGCACAGTTCGGCGCATTTGTTCCGCTGTTTCGTGTGCACGGGCAATTTCCTTTTAGAGAAATATTTAATGTAGCTCCCGAGGATCATCCTGCTTACAAAAGTTTTCTTTATTACGATAAGTTGCGTTACAGGCTGATGCCGTACATCTACTCGTTAGCCGGTGCAGCATATTTTGATAATTCCACAATGATGCGTGGTTTGGCAATGGATTTTCCAAATGATTCTGCAGTATTAAATATTGGCGATCAGTATATGTTTGGCCCTTCCTTATTAATAAACCCTGTGTACGAATACAAACAAACTAAAAGGGAAGTGTATTTACCAAAATCTGCAGGTTGGTATGATCTGTATTCCGGTAAGTGGTTTACCGGAGGTAATAGAATAACTGCTGATGCTCCTTACGAACGTATGCCTGTTTTTGTAAAAGCCGGTTCTATCATTCCTTTCGGGCCAGCGTTGCAATATACTTCGGAAAAAAAAGCTGATACAATTACATTAAATATTTATACGGGCGCAAACGCCTCATTTAATTTATATGAAGATGAGGGTACAAATTACAATTATGAAAAAGGAAAATTTTCAATTATTCCTATAACATATAATGAGGCTTCAGGAATAATTACCATAGGTGACAGAACAGGCTCATTTAATGGAATGCTGTTAAAAAGAACTTTCAGAATTAATATTGTTTCTCCACATAAAAGTAAACTGTTAGACCTAACTGCTAAACCTGACAATGAAATAATTTATAAAGGGAAACAGGTACAAATAAAAACAATGTCAAAGTAAAAATTTGAATTATGCAATCAGCGAAACTATCCGCTTGCGGTTTTTACTGCTATTGGTAATTTTCATTTCTCTGATTGCATAAGTCCCGGCTTCTGCCTGGTACATTTATTAATTAAAATTCTTTGGTTCCGGCTTATGGTGCAACAGTTAAAGTTAAAAAGGCGCTAATGAAAAATAAATTATTTATTAAAAAAGTAATAGTTGTAATAATTGCGATTTTCGCTGTTGCATCTGCAAGATCACAAAATGCAAAAAAGTTCTTTACTGAAGATAAATTAATGACCACCGGCATATATTATTATCCGGAGCATTGGAACGAAAACCAATGGGAGAGGGATATAAACAAGATTGCCGACATGGGATACGAGTTTGTGCATCTGGCTGAGTTTGCCTGGTTTAAAATGGAACCTGAAGAAGGAAAGTTCGACTTTGTATGGCTTGATAAATTTGTTACCCTCTGCCAAAAATATAATTTAAAGATATTAATGTGTACACCATCGGCTACACTGCCTGCATGGATGAGAGAGAAGTATTCAGAAACATATATCATGTACGGGAATTATATTCGTGGTGAGCATGGTACCCGTGGACTAGGGTCGATCGTTGATACAAAATACAAATTTTTTGTAAAAAGAATTGTAACGGAAATGGCTAAGCGTTACGGCCAAAATAAAAACATAATTGGCTGGCAATTAGACAATGAGCCTGAAGCAAAAACCGATTATAGCCCTTCTTCGCAAATAGCTTTTCGTAAATGGTTAATAGATAAATACAAGAATATTGATTCGCTGAATACCACATGGGGAAATGCTTTCTGGAGCCAACGATATAATAATTTCAACCAGGTTATAATACCTAATACAACATTGGTAAATTGGTGGGGAAACAATCCACATGCTTTACTTGATTTAAAAAGATATTCGGCAGATGCACAGGCGAACTTTCTCGATTTTCAATCCGCAGCATTGCGGAAATATATTTTAGCAGACCAATTCATCACCACAAATTATACTGCAGTCAGCCAACTTGCCGATCCCCGCAGAACAAAGAAAATGGATTTTGCCACTTATACTGCTTATCCTAACGCTGGTGGTGGCAACATTGGTGATATTGGATTTAGATTAGGTGACAGCAGAACAGTTTTGTTTGCATCAGAATACTATAAATCGGTTGGGGGTGTTACCGGAGTTATGGAAATGCAGCCCGGCCCAACCAATTGGGCTGGCCAGGCATCACTGCTATTACCCGGCACCGTTAGAATGTGGTTGTACCATTCTTTTGCTGCTGGCGGAAGACTTGCATGCTCTTATCGTTTTCGTCAAATTTTATATGGTACCGAACAATACCATGCCGGCGTAATTCAAACCGATGGTGTAACTCCGTCGCAAGGCGGTGAAGAATATACTCAGTTTAATACAGAGATAAAAAAGCTTAGAGAATTGGCCACACCCAATGCACAAATTCCCCAAAAATTAACAGCACGTAAAACAGCTATTGCATGGAACCTGGAAAATTTTTGGAGTATCGACAGGCAAAAACAAAATACGCAATGGGATGCCTGGAACTATCCGGTCAAATTTTTGGAAATGGCAAAATCATTCGGTGCACCGGTAGATATTGTTGATGAGAAAACTGATTTATCAACTTATAAAGTTGTTATCATTCCTGCTTATGAAATGGCTAATGCAGCATTAATAAAAAAGTGGAACGATTATGTAGATCAGGGCGGCCATTTGATCATCACTTGCCGTACTGCCACCAAAAATTATGATGGACATTTTTGGGAAGGCGAAATAGCAGCACCATTGTCAAATCTAATTGGCGCACATATAAAAACAACCGATATGCTTCCATCGTATAATAAAGGCGATATTCTTTTTGATCAAAAGCATTACGGGTGGAATGTTTGGGGAGATTTATTGGAACCTTTCGATAGCAAAACTGTATTGGCAACCTATAACGATCAGTTTTATAAAGGTAAAGCAGCTGTTGTAAAACACAATATTGGCAAGGGTACTATAACTTATATCGGCGTAGTTACGAATGATATGAAACTGGAAAAGGAAATATTGAAAGATACTTATGCAGATGCAGGTGCAACGGTTGAAAATTATCCGCCGGGAGTGTATGTTTATTGGCGGGATGGGCTTTATATTGCAGTAAATTATTCTTCGGATAATTACTCAATGAATGTATCGCCTTTGGCAAAAATATTAATTGGTGAAAATGTTTTAAAACCTGCAGGTGTGTTGGTTTGGAGTGAATAGTAATTTATTAAAAAATAAAAATAACAGCAGATGAGAAAAATAATTTTGATCACAGCAGCATTACAAATAATATTTTCTGCAAATGCTCAAAGAATTATCAATGTTGATTTCAACAAAACAGCAGGAAAACTCAACAGCATGTTTAATGAGTGCGTCGGTGCAGGAAGAGCCAATGAAGGGCTGCGTGCGGACTGGCAGCAGCAATTGGCTTATGTTCATAAACAATGCGGCTTTAAATATATTCGTATGCACGGCTTACTTACCGATGATATGGCAGTATATAGTGAAGACAAGAACGGTAATCCTGTTTATAGCTATATGTATGTAGATGCTTTGTTCGATTATTTGTTAAGCATTGGCATGAAACCATTTGTAGAATTGGGCTTTATGCCCAATGCGTTGGCAAGCGGTAATACAACTATTTTTTGGTGGAAGGGAAATGTAACACCGCCAAAAGATTACGACAAATGGGGAGGCCTGGTTAAAAACCTTACGCAACATTTTACAGAACGCTATGGAGCCGAAGAAGTAAAGACATGGTATTTTGAAGTATGGAATGAACCCAACCTTTCTCCGGGTTTTTGGACGGGTAGCCAGGCAGATTATTTTAAATTATATAAATACTCAGCCGAAGCTGTAAAGAGTGTGAACAAGGCTTACAGGGTAGGTGGCCCTGGTACTGCAGGCGCTGCATGGGAACCCGAAATGATTGAGTACTGCCACAAAAATAATGTACCCATAAATTTTATCAGCACACATTCATATGGAGTAAATCAGGGTTATTTAGATGAGTATGGACGTTCGGGTACTGTGTTAAGTAAAGACCCTATGGCGGTTAGTGGTGATGTATTACAATCCAGAAAAGAAATAGCCGCATCAGTTATGCCTGATTTGCCGTTGCATTATACAGAATGGAGTGCTTCCTATACAGCTGCCGACCCAATACATGACAGCTATCATGAAGCCGCATATATTCTGGAAAAACTAAAGCAGGTCGGCAATGCTGCACAATCCATGTCGTACTGGGTATTTACTGATATTTTTGAAGAACCCGGCCCAAGGTTTACACCATTTCACGGAGGCTTTGGATTAGTTACAATTCAGGGGATTAATAAACCTGCTTTTTATGCTTATCAGTTTTTAAATAAGTTAGGAGAGGAAGAATTGGAAAATAATGATGTACGTTCGTACACCTGCAAAAATAAAAAAGGAAATGTGCAAATTCTTTTGTGGGATTATACTTACACTTTACCCGATTCAACCAATAACCAGAATTATTACAATAAAGATGATCCTGCTAAAGAAAAAGGCAAAGTAAAAATAAAAGTATCGAATGTTCCTGCCGGAAAATATACAATGGAAATTTATAAAGTTGGCTATCGGGTAAACGATGCACAAACAGCATATATTGATATGGGACGCCCGGGTCAGTTAAATAAACAACAGGTAGAAAAATTGAAAAAAGAAAATAATGGTTCGCCAATTATAGTGCAGCAAATAGAAATAAAACCCAATAGTACTTTTTCCAAAGAATTTGATATCAGGCAGAACGATGTTATTATGGTGAACCTGGTTAAAAAATAATTACTCAAAATAAATTGAAGGAAATATAATTTTTTAGGATTGTTTATTATTCATTGTTGAAAATGTATGATTAATAATAAACGACAAGTATTAAAAACACAGTATGAAAAAAATAGTAACTCCATTGGTATTTGCAGTTTCATTATTATTTACTTCAATGGTCGCTAAAGCGCAACAGAGGGCAACAACGCATAAAGCCGAAGAAGAAAAAATCCATTCATTGATAAGCCAAATGACCTTAGCGGAAAAAGTAAGTTTGTTACATGCCAACTCAAAATTTTACGTGTCGGGAATTAAGCGCCTGGGTATTCCAGAGTTAGCCCTTAGCGATGGCCCACACGGCGTAAGGGCAGAAATGAACAGGGACGACTGGAACTATGCAGGCTGGACAAATGATTCGGCTACCTGCTTTCCTCCAGGTACTGCTCTTGCTGCAAGTTGGAATATTAAGCTGGCTTATGAACGTGGTATCGTATTAGGAGAAGAAGCCCGTTATCGCAAAAAAGATATTTTACTAGGTCCTGCAATCAACATTATTCGTACACCATTGTGCGGAAGAAATTTTGAATACATGAGCGAAGACCCTTTGCTGATTTCAAAGATGTCGGTAGCTTATATTAAAGCTTTGCAATCAAAAGATGTGGCAGCAAGTGTAAAACACTGGATCGCCAACAACCAGGAAGAACATAGAAATTCTGTAGATGTAACCATGAGTGAAAGAGCACTTCGGGAAATTTATCTACCAGGCTTTAAAGCATCTGTAATGGAAGGAGGCTCACTAACGGTAATGGCTGCATACAACAAATTCAGGGGTGACTGGTGTTCGGAAAATGAATATCTCAACAGGCAAATATTACGTAAAGAATTTGGTTTTGAAGGAGTATTGATGACGGATTGGGATGCTGCACATACTACAGTAAAAGCGGCGCTTACCGGACTGGATCTTGAAATGGGGACCGATAAAAAAGACTACAATGAATGGTACTTTGCTGGCCCATTGATAAAAGCGGTGGAAGATGGCAAAGTGCCGATGGCAGTGGTGGATGAAAAAGTGGCGAATGTATTACGGGTAATGATGCGTATAAAAATGTTTGACGAAGCCAATAGAGAAAAAGGTAAAATGAATACACCCGATCATCAGAAGGCTGCTTACAATTCTGCTGCAGAAGCTGCAGTGCTATTGCAAAATAATGGTAACCTGTTGCCGATAGATTTCAGCAAAATAAAGTCTGTAGCTGTTATTGGCGACAATGCTACACGAAAGCAATGTGGCGGCGGCCTTAGCTCCGAAATAAAAGCACTGTACGAAATAACACCACTGGATGCTATTCAGAAAAAATTCGGTGCTACAGTAAAAATAAATTTTGCACAGGGGTATGAAAAGCAATCCACATTTCACGAAGGCAATAATGGTGGCCAGGCAAATGCCAATAAGGTAGATTGGAAATTAATTGACGAAGCTGTAGCTGCTGCAAAAAAATCTGATATAGTGATAATCTTTGGTGGTTTAAATCATGACTTTGACACCGAATCTGCCGATAAGCAAGATATGGACCTGCCTTATGGACAAGATGTGTTAATACGTGAAATAGCGAAAGCGAATCCTAAAACTGTAGTGGTAATAATAGCAGGTTCGCCGGTTGCACTTTCGGGTATTGTTAACCGTGTCCCTTCTATTTTATGGTCATGGTTTGGTGGCATGGAAGCCGGTAATGCTGTAGCAGATATATTGAGCGGAAAGGTAGATCCTTCTGGTAAATTACCTTTCACCATTCCGGTATCACTGGATCAATCTCCTGCACATGCACTGGGCAATTATCCCGGAAGAGATTTGAAGGTTAATTACGAAGAAGATATTTTAGTGGGCTATCGCTGGTTCGATACTAAAAAAATACAACCTCAGTTTGCTTTTGGCTATGGTTTATCTTATACTGATTTTTCAATTGGCAATTGTACAACAGACAAAAGCAGCTACGGTAAAAGCGAAACAATTAAAGTGAAACTAACGGTAAAGAATAAAGGCAATCGATATGGAGCTGAAGTGGTGCAATTATATACAAGTCAACCGGTTTGCAGTGTGATGCGGCCTGAAAAGGAATTAAAAGCGTTTGAAAAAGTGTTTTTGCAACCCGGCGAATCAAAAACTGTTGAGCTGAATGTTAAAGTATCCGATCTGGCTTTTTATGATGAAGCAAAAAAAATGTGGAATGTTGAAGCAGGCAATTTTGTTTTGAATATTGGAAATTCTTCACGTAATATTTCAAAAACTTTAAAAATTGCGGTAAGGTAACTGAAAATATAGAAAATATTAGTGGATAATAAACCTGATTTCTTTTAGCGGATGAGCATAGAAGATTCTATAGTTTTGCACAGCAGATACCTATAAAAATAATGAAGTACAAAGCTTTTCTTTTTGATATGAATGGTACCATGATTGATGATATGGCGTACCAGGTTAAAGTATGGCGTAGTATAATAAATAATCTCGGTGCAGATTTTAATACTGAACAGGTAAAGACTGAATGTTATGGAAAAAATCATGATTTCGTGGAGCGGATATTTCCCGGTCGTTTTTCGTTGGAAGAAAAAGATAAATTAAGTCTTCAAAAAGAAAAAGAATACCAGCTAACCTACAAGCCGCATTTAAAACTAATAAATGGCCTCGATTATTTTTTGCAAATCGCTTCAGCTAATAAAATTAAAATGGCTATCGGTTCAGCAGCAATTAAGAATATCGTTGATTTTGTAATTGATGGCCTGAGTATCCGCCATTATTTTGAGGCAATAGTGAGTGCAGATGATGTAGATTCTAGTAAACCAGATCCTGAAGTTTTTATAAAATGTGCTGCCATATTGGGGATACCCTCTAAGGATTGCATTGTATTTGAAGATGCCCCAAAAGGAGTGGAGGCTGCGGCTAATGCGGGCATGAAATGTATTGTACTTACAACGATGCATCCTGAAGCAGAATTTGCGGCGTATAATAACATTATTGGTTTTGCAGAAGATTATACTTCCGAAGTTTTTCTAAATCTTTTTTCATAAAAAAATAAAAGCCGTTGAAATTGTTCAACGGCTTTTAATTATCATATTATTTAATCCTTACCAGAACCTCACATATATCAGTGTAAGAATTAATAAAGTAGCTACTATCATAGCAATGATAGAAGGCTTCAGTTTAAACATACTGCTGTCTATGTCAAAAGCTTTCGGATTTACTTTTGGCCCGGCTAGGCTTATACCAACCATTGTAAGAACAGTTATAAAAAATGACCAGCCCATATTGATCAGGAATGGTATTTCAACAAAATTTTCCACTCTTCCACCAACCATTTTCTGGTATTCAAAAGCTGTGTACAAAAGGGTTTCTTTACCAAAAATGCCAACCGCATAATTATTAAAGAATATGGCCAGTACAAAACCAAGTATCAGCCCAACCAATGCAGCTGTTCCGGTTGTACGTTTCCAGAACATACCGAGGATAAACATGGCAAAAACACCCGGGCTTATAAAGCCGGTATATTTTTGAATGAAAGTAAAACCTCCTTCGCCGCCGATACCAAGTAAATCCTTCCACGTAAATAAGATTGCAATAACCATAGAAATAAAAACAGTCATACGTCCTGTCCACACCATTTTCTTTTCATCAGAATTTTTGTTGATGTATTTTTTGTAAATGTCTAATGTAAAAATGGTGGAAATACTGTTTGCCTTACCAGCCAAAGATGCAACGATAGCTGCTGTAAGTGCTGCAATAGCAAGGCCTTTTAAGCCAGCGGGAAGAAATGCAAGGATGGCAGAATACGCACCATCTTTACCACCTTCAAAACCTGGCAACTGGTGATTTTTGTACAATACATAAGCGGCAATGCCAGGAAGCATTACAATAACAGGCATTAATAATTTCATAAATCCTGCAAACAAAATACCCTTGCGTGCAGTTTGTAGATCCGCTCCCAGCGCACGCTGCGTAATGTATTGATTACATCCCCAATAATTCAGGTTCACTATCCACTGACCGGCAAAATACATAGCAATGCCAGGAAGTACAACGTACTTCTGTATATCGAGATTCACCGGCATATCTATCGTGGCACTTGTAACAGCAGGTTTAGGCAATATCATGTGAAAATGTTCGGGTGCCTGCCCCATCAACGTTTTAAAACCAGCTATAACACTACCACTTGCTACACCATTTATTCTTTGATCAACAATCTGCAGTGCAAGGTAAATGGTAGCAAGGCCACCAATAATGAGCACACCTACCTGTATTACATCTGTGTATCCAATTACTTTCATACCTCCCAGTGTTATAAGAAGCGCCATAGCCATTAAAACAATCATTATAGTATGAAGGTGACCACCACCAAGTAATTCGTTAATTGCAACTGAACCTAAATACAGAATAGAAGTAAAGTTTACAAAAATGTACAGAAAGAGCCAGAAGATGGCCATGATCAACGCCACTGTTTCGTTGTACCGTGTTTTTAAAAACTGCGGCATGGTGTAGATCTTATTCTTAAGATAAATAGGGATGAACCAGATAGCAATAATGATCAATGCGATAGATGCGATCCATTCGTAAGCTGCTACTGAAACGCCTACAAAAAAACCTTCGCCACTCATGCCAATAAACTGTTCTGCACTAATGTTAGAAGCAATGAGTGATGCACCGATAGCCCACCAGGTAAGAGAACCTTCCGCAAGAAAGAAATCATGGGTATTCATGGAAGTTTTTTTCTTGCGGTTGTAAATATAGTAGCCAAAACCAGCCACCACGAAAAAATAAACAAGAAATACAATTAAGTCGATAAGCGCTAAACCTTTCATAATAGCAGTTTTATTTGTTTAATGATGAGATTGATTATTTATTTAAAAGAAGTGTCGTTCCACCTTAATTCGTTTTTGAATTGGTAAAGATTGGTATTTTTATTTATCAGTACAAATTCGATACATGCCATCTCAGCAAAATCCTGTAATTGTTCACTGCTGAGGTTTTGGCTGTAAGCAGTATGATGTGCTCCTCCGGCAAGTATCCATGCGGCACAACCGGTTTGCATATCAGGCAATGGTTTCCATAAAACCCTGGCTACAGGAAGTTTTGGCAAATCGTGCGTCGGTTTTACGGCTTGCACTTCATTTACCAGTAACCTGAAGCGGTTGCCCATATCTATGAGAGACGCATTTAAAGCTGCACCGGCACTTACATTAAATACAAGGCGTACAGGATCGGCTTTGCCTCCGATGCCAAGCGGATGAATTTCGCAGGTTGGTTTTGCATTGGCAATGCTTGGGCAGATCTCCAGCATGTGAGAACCTAACACCATATTGTTGCCTGGTTCAAAATGATAAGTATAATCTTCCATAAAAGAATTTCCACCAGGCAAACCTATTGCCATTACTTTCATAGCTCTTACCAAAGCAGATACTTTCCAGTCACCTTCTCCGCCAAAGCCGTATCCATCGGCCATCAACCTTTGTGTTGCAATGCCGGGCAATTGAGTAAGACCATGCAGATCTTCAAACGTGTCTGTAAAACCTTTGAATCCGCCTTCTTCTAAAAATTTACGTAGGCCTATTTCAATTTTTGCAGCATCTCTTAATGATTGATGTTGATTGTTTCCTTTTTTTAATGTAGCAGCCAGTTTATAAAGTTCCGCATATTCATCACACAATTTTGTGATAGCTGTTTCTCTTACATTATCAATTACTCCGGCGAGGTCGCCAATACCATAAGTATTTACGCTGTAGCCAAATTTTAATTCGGCTTCTACTTTATCGCCATCTGTTACAGCAACGTAGCGCATGTTGTCGCCAAAGCGAACAAATTTTGCACCCTGCCAATCATTCCAGCCCAAGGCAGTTCTGGTCCATCCTCCTATTTGGCCGATCACCTGCGGATCCTGCCAATGCCCAACTACTACTTTCCTGTTCATACGCATCCGGCTCATTATAAACCCGAATTCCCGGTCACCATGTGCGGATTGATTGAGATTCATAAAATCCATATCTATTTCTCCCCAGGGAATATCACGGTTAAATTGTGTGTGTAAATGCAGCAATGGTTTGTGCAAAATTTTCAGCCCATTGATCCACATTTTTGCAGGCGAAAAAGTATGCATCCACGTTATGATACCGATACAATTTTTATTGCTGTTGGCATCTACAATAAGATTATAAATCTCTTCCGTTGATTTTAGAACCGGTTTAAAAACAACCTTTACCGGAATTTCGGCAGCATCGTTAAATGTTTTGGAAACAAGAGCAGAATGTTTTGCAACCTGCTTTAATGTTTCTTCACCATACAAATGCTGGCTGCCTGTTACAAACCATACTTCCAGGCCTTTTATATTAATACTGTTTTTCATTATTAATAATTTAAAAAATTTATTTTACGGAGAATAGATAAAGAGAAGTGTGTGAATATTTTTCGCCCGGTTTTAAAATTGTATTAGGAAAAGTGGGTTGATTTGGTCCATCAGGAAAATGTTGCGTTTCCAAACAAAGCGCTGCATGTAAAACATATTTCTGGTTATTCCTGGTGTACTTTAGTCTGCCATCTAAAAAGTTTCCGCTATAAAACTGAAGCCCAGGTTCTGTTGTGAATACCTCCATAAAACGGCCGCTGCCAGCGTCATACAACGTTGCAACCTTATCTAAACCATTACCCGTTCTGTTCAATACCCAGTTGTGATCGTATCCACCTTTTACTGAATCAATATCCCGTCCTATCTTTTTTGCAGTTGTAAAATCCATAGGTGTTCCTTTTACATCGGGTAATTTTCCGGTAGGGATTAATACACTATCTACTGCTGTATATTTATCAGCATTTATCATTAATTCCTGGTTGAGAATGGTAGAATCTTTTCCTGCTGATAAATTAAAATAACTATGATTGGTCAGGTTGATCGGAGTGGCTTTATCTGTTGTTGCAGCGTAATCAATTTTTAAACCGTTGTTAGCAGTTAATGTATAAATTACTTCTACAGATAAATTACCGGGATAGCCTTCTTCACCATCTTTACTCAGGTAAGTAAGTTTTAAACTGCTGTCACCGGCTTGCTTTTCTGCCGTCCACATTACTTTATCAAAACCTTTTATACCGCCGTGTAATGACTGACCATTATTGTTGGTGGCTAAAGTATATGTCGTGCCATCCAGCGTAAATTTTCCTTTGGCAATTCTATTTCCGTAACGTCCTATAGAACCACCGAAGAATGGGTTGGCAAACTGTAAATATCCTGCTAAGGAATCGTAGCCAAGTATTACATCACCATATTTACCATCTTTATCTTTTGTAATAATTTTTGTAACGGTACCACCGTAATTTAAAATGCCTACCTGCATGCCATTGGCATTGGTTAAGGTGTATTCTGTTACAGGCTTATCCTTATAATTGCCAAATGGTCTTTCGGTTATCCCAGCGGTTGCTGTGTCTGCTGTAGTATTCTTGGTGTTATTACAGGAAATAAAAAATAAAGATCCGGCTAGTAAAATAAATAGCGTCTTTGACATGAGGAATTGTTTTAGTGTTTAATAATTAGTTTTTATTGTTGACCGTAATAAGAATCGGGGCCATGTTTTCTTTCAAAATGTTTTTTTATTAATTCATCTTTTAATCTTGCTGCTCCCGGATTTATACGCTCAGTAAGCAAAGCCATTTTTGCTACATATTCCAATACAGCACTGTTATGTACTGCCTTTGCAGCATTTTTACCCCAGGTAAATGGCGCATGGTTACCTACCAGTATCATCTCTACTTCTTCATAATTTAATTGCTTTTCTTTAAAGCAATTCATTATTTGAAAGCCGGTTTCATATTCGTAATTTCCTTTTATCATCTCATCACTCATTGGTGGTGCACACGGAATATCTACCGTGTTATAATCAGCATGCGTGGTTCCAAAAATCGGAATGTCTCTTTGAGACTGCGCCCATGCCGTACCGTAAGTAGAATGGGTATGAACGATGCCGCCGATTTTCTCCCAATGTTTGTATAACACTGCATGAGTATTTGTATCTGATGATGGCCTTAGATCTCCTTTAATAATTTTACCATCAAAATCTACAATCACCATTTTTTTAGGTGAGAGGTCTTCATAAGGAACGCCACTTGGCTTAATAGCAAAAACGCCGAGTTTGGCATCTGCAGCACTAACATTGCCAAAAGTAAAAAGTACTAAGCCAAGTTTTGGCAACTGCATATTTGCTTCGTACGCTTCTTCCTGTATATGTTGATATTTACTCATGATCTTTTTTCAATTGAAATTCCTAAATCTAAATACATTTTAAAGCGGCTTGCATAGTAATCAACTTTATCTGCTTCGGGCTCAAAATTTTTTTCAAAACCTTGTCCCATTGCCAGCATGGCATCTTCTACTTTGCTGTATATACCGGCCGCTGTAGCTGCAAACATGGCAGCACCAATAGCACAGGTTTGGTCACTTTTATGAATGCGTATTGGTACATTAAGTACATTAGCCATTACCTGCATTACATAGCTTGATTTTTTTGCAACGCCACCCAATGCAATAATTCCTTTAACAGGGATACCTTCTGAAATAAAACGTTCAACAATTGCCTTGCTGCCAAAACAGGTGGCTTCAACCAGCGATTTAAAAATGCGTGGCGCATCACTGCCCAGATTAAGATTTGCAATTGCACCTTTCAATTCCTGGTTTGCATCAGGTGTACGGCGGCCATTCATCCAGTCGAGTGCCAATTCATCTTTATCATTTAAAGCCAGTGCTGCAGCTTCTTCAGAAAGTGTTGTAATTATTTTATCACTGATATTTTCTTTTAATGTTTCATCTTCAATGAAATTATTTACCGGCCACATCAGCACATTTTTAAACCATGCATACAAATCACCAAACGCTGATTGTCCTGCTTCCATACCAATCATACCAGGTAATACAGAACCATTAACCTGCCCGCATATCCCTTTTACCAAAGTGTCTTTTACTTCATCTGCCGGGGCTACTAAAATATCACAGGTGGAAGTGCCCATTACTTTGCTTAAGTAGTAAGGCTCAATCTGTCCGCCAACAGCGCCCATGTGTGCATCAAAAGCACCTATGCCTATTATCACATCAGCAGGTAAGCCTAATTTTTTTGCCCATTCCGGCGAAATATTTCCTGCAGCTTTATCAGATGTAAATGTTTCTGTAAATAGTTGTGCTGTAAATCCATCCAGCAACGGATCAAGTGATTTGAAAAAATCATTTGGCGGAAGTCCTTCAAATTCTTCTGACCAGAGAGCTTTATGACCGGCACTGCATACACTTCTTTTAATTTGTGTAGCATCATCACCGCCGGTTAATACAAAAGATATCCAATCACAATGTTCCACAAAAGAATAAATATTATTCCTGATAGATTCATCTTCTCTAAGTATGTGCAGCAATTTTGCCCAGAACCATTCGCTGCTGTAAATACCGCCAACGTATTGCAAATAGTTTACAGGAAATTTTTTTGCATGATTGTTTATCTCCGCAGCTTCATTTACCGCCGTATGATCTTTCCACAAAACAAACATAGCGTTTGGGTTTGTTTCCAGCTGGGGAAGCAAAGCCAATGCATTTCCGTTTTTATCTACTGCAACAGGAGAGGAGCCTGTTGTATCAACGGAAATAGCTTTTATATTTTCGGCTATGCCGGCACCAGCTTTTGCTAAACAACCGGTAATCGTTTTTTCCAGCCCTTCGAGATAATCCAGCGGATGCTGGCGAAATTGATTTGTTCCCGGGTTGCAATATAATCCTTGTTTCCAGCGGGGATAATAAAAAACGGACGAAGCAACTTCATCGCCATTAGCAGCATTTACAATGATCGATCTCACAGAATCAGTCCCAAAATCCACACCTATTACATATTGCATAATCTAATTAATTATTTATGAAAAAACCGTATCTGGGTTAGGAATAATATTAAGTACAGCATTAAAACTTGCGTTGTATTTCTTTTTATTCAGCTTATAATAAAAAGCGCCTTTTTTTGAACTGCCTTTGTCTTTTTCATCCTGTTTTATTAATAATCCTGTTGATAAAAGTTTACGGCTGAAATTTCTTTTGTCAATACTGATATCATAAACACCTTCGTACAAATTTTGTAATTGTGGCAGCGTGAATTTTGCGGGTAGCAACTCAAAAAGGATAGGATGAAATGCAGCTTTATATTGTAACCTTGCTTTTGCTCTCTCAATCATTTTACCATGATCAAATATAAGTTTCGGTATTTTTTTTATGGGAAACCACTCTGCATTATATTCATGCGTTATCTGTTTTTCATATTTATTTATATCAAGCAAGGCAAAATAGGCAAGCGAAACAGTTCGCTCAACGGGATCTCTGGCTGGCTCACTGAAACTATGTAATTCTTCCAGGTAAACGTCGTCTATTCCGGTGAGGGTATTTAAAACACGGGATGCGGCCTCTTGCAAAGCTTCGTTAGACTCAACAAATCCACCCATAAGACTCCATTTGCCGGCTTCAGGTTCTATTCCTCTTTGAACGAGTAAAATTTTTAAACCGCTGCCATCAAACCCAAATATGATGCAGTCGACAGCCAGCAACATTTTTGTTTGTTTGGAATAACGCATCATAAAAAATAAACCTGGTTAAGTTTGGCGAAAAGCAATCTGAAAAATGAAGATAAAAAAAATAATTGTACAAATGACAATTAAAGAAAAGATTTTATCCTCACTGAACAGTTTTCCAGGTCCCGCTTTCGCCACTTTCAAAAATGGCTTCAATTATTTTCATATTATTTACCGCATCGGTAACCGGGGTGGGTACTGGCTCATTATTTAATATTGCAAGGGAGAATTGATCTCCCTGGAGTGTATATTGATCAACATTTTCAAAATTTATCTCCCGGCTTTCATCTTTTGAGTGCAGCCAGATAGTGGCAGGATTTTCCGGGGACGCATTGAAGGGCCATTGTAATTCAATTCTTCCTTCGGTGCCGATAATATTTGCTCTTTGATAAGGGGCCATTTGGGTAGAACAGGTAAATGTTGCAATGCCGTTGCCAAAATCAAGAATTGCTGATGCCACGGTATCGGTTTGAAAAACAGGATCGAATTCCAAAGCGCCAAAAACCCTTTGAGGCTCTTTTGCAAAAATAAAACGGGAGATTGAAATTGGATAGCAACCAATATCCATTAATCCACCGCCGCCCATTTCTTTTTTGTTTCGAATATCCTTGGGGTCTACATTATAATAAGAAAAAGTTGACTGGATATTTTTTAATGTGCCAATGCCTCCATCATGTATCATTTTTTTTACCGTATGCCATTGCGGATGAAAACGGTACATGAATGCTTCCATTATTTTTAAATGCGGATACTTTAAAGATGCCTGTAATAATTCTTCTGCCTCGGCAGATGATAAGGCAATTGGTTTTTCACACAATACATGTTTACCTGCCTGCAGACACTTAATTGACCAGGGCACATGCAGATGATTGGGTAACGGAATATACACGGCATCAATATCCGGGTCAGCAAGTAACGCCTCGTAGGAGTCATAAACTTTTTCAATGTTATGCTGCGTGGCTATTGTTTTGGCCGCTTCTGTATTGGCAGATGCTATAGCAGTTATTGTGCTGTGTTCACCTTCCTGCATTGCGGGAATTACTTTTTCTCTGCCAATTTTTGCGGTGCTTAATATACCCCAACGGATTTTTGCCATGTTTATATTTTTTTATTTACCTGCTACTAAGAATTAATTCAGCTATCAATAATATTGCACATTGCTTACGGAAAATCAACCATCAAAGATGTGCTTTACTAACGGACATTTTTTGAAAGATACATTACGAACAGCAATAAATCCGCCTATCAGGCCATCAATGTAAAGCGTACTATGATTTTTATATTCCGGTGGGAAATAAATTTTTTTTCATGATGTAATTGCTTCGTTCCAATAAGAAGAGACATCTTTCTATATTTATTAAACTTCAGAAAAATGTATTATCCTAAATAAACATGTTCAGCAGGAGAACACCTATCAATCCTAAAATAGAAATAGAAGTTTCCATTACGGTCCATGATAAAAAAGTTTGTTTTAAAGAAAGATTAAAAAATTCTTTAAACATCCAGAAGCCTGAATCATTAACATGAGAACCAAAAACGCTTCCGGTGCCTACTGCCAATACCATCAGTTCAGGTGAAACGGTGCCTGCTGCTACAAGCGGCGTTACTACTGCGGCGGCAGTGATGCCGGCAACTGTAGCTGATCCGATAATAACCCTTAGTAATGCTGTAACCACCCAGGCAAAGATTAATGGCGGCATTTGCCATTTACCGCTAAAGGATGCAATGTATTTATCAGTACCACTATCCTGCAAGACCTGCTTAAAGACACCGCCTGCCGTGATGATCAATACTATAATGGCAATACCTGCGATAGCTTCATTTAGCCATTTCATTGTTGTTGCCATAGTTTCTCCTGCTTTTAAACCAAAATACCAGACAGCCAGAAAAACGGATAACAGTAAAGCAATTGTAGGATCGCCAATAAAAAGAATTATTCTTCTTAGAAGTTGATCAGGTAAAAAATTATCGGCTATAACCGCCAAGGTGATCAATATAACAGGTAACAAACCGATGAGAAAACTTGGCAGCGCAGCAGGAAGTTTTTTTTCTGTTTTTACTTCGTTGCTAAAAAGAAATGATTTGATATCTACTTCTACATTTTTAAGCATTCTTCCCAGCACCGGGCCGGCAAGTATTACAACGGGTATGGTAATAATCATACCGTATATCAATGTTTTTCCCATGTTGGCATTAAAAGCGTTTACCAAAAAAACAGGGCTGGGGTGGGGAGGTAGAAAACAGTGTGTTGTTGATAATGCTGCAGCCATCGGTATAGCCACATACAACAGCGGAAGCTTGGCTTTGTTTGCGATTGAAAAAACCAGCGGCACTAAAATTACAAAGCCGGCATTGTAATACAGTGGTATACCAATAAGGAACCCTGTAAGCAAAACTGCCCATTGAATATTTTTTGGGCCGAAAGCTGTTATTAATGTAGTTGAAATTTTTTCAGCTGCGCCACCCGCTTCCAAAATTTTTCCTAACACCGCACCCAGGCAAATGATCAATGCTAAACCTCCCAAAGTACTTCCCACACCGACTTTAATGGAGTTTAGAATAGCATCCGGAGACATACCTAAAAAAAGGCCGGCAAGAATAGCTACAACCAACAGGGATAAAAAAGGACTGACTTTTTTTACCGTTAAAAATATCTGAAGCGCTATTGCCAGAACAATGATAAGTATCTGCATCTTTATTTATTTATTTTTACCTGGTACATTTAATACTGCTTCTAATGCAGGTTTTGGCTGCCGGTTTCTATCCCATAATAGCGGGTAATCTATTCGGTTTGATATTGGGTAATCATTCTTCCAACTCATCCCATCCTGCACTCCCCAAAGTGTAACTCTTGATATTTTGTCTTTTCTTGAGTAGAAAATTTTGAATAATTCTTCATAACGTTTTGTCAGCAGGTTTTGTATACTCTCCGGTAAACCATTTCGATAAGGATCAAGATAAGTCTTAAATTCTTCTAACTGAAACTGCTTATCACTCATTCCCTGCCCAATGATTTGCCCTTCTTTTGTTAAGGGCAACACATCAACATCCAATTCGGTGATCATAACTTTTACACCGCATGCTGCAAAGGCATCGATAGCTGCCTCAATGTATTCATTCTTTGGATAGTTTAATCCCCAATGCCCCTGTATACCCACGCCATCGATTCTTATTCCTTCTTTCTGCAGCATCTTTACAATGCGTACAATGCCATCTCTTTTTTCTGGCCGCCATGCATTAAAATCATTGTAGTACAACTCTGTGTTGGGCGAAAATTCCTGCGCAAACTTAAACGCATACTTTACCAGCGTGTCTCCGTTACCGATAGCATTAACCCAGGAAGTTTTACGGTAACTGCCATCATTGTCAATTACTTCATTCACTACATCCCATGCGTTTACTTTTCCGGCATACCTGCCGGCAACTGCTTTTATATGACTGCGAAGCCGTTCAATCTGTTCTTCTTTTGTATTTGGTTTTCCCTCTGCATTTGTAAAAAACCAGGCAGGTACCTGGTTGTGCCATACCAATGTATGTGCAATAATAAACATGTTGTTTTTTTTACCAAATTCTACATAATCATCTGCAGGTTTAAAATTGTAAACGCCGGGCTGAGGATTTATTAAAGCAGCTTTCATTACATTTTCAACCGTAATGCTGTTGAATTGTTTCAGCACAATATCCTGCGAAGATTTATCTGCCCCGGAGGTGATAGCAGGTGTTACAGCCGTTCCTATTAAAAAAGCATCTTTATAAACATCTTTCAATATTTTGTTTGATGGTACGGCTGCATTTTTGGAAGTACTGCAACTGAAAGACAAAATTGGCAATGCAAATAAAAATAATATTATATTTTTCAATCTTTTCAGTTTACAAAAATTTAGAAAATTGAGGTGTAAAAAAAATCGTTGCGTTAGCTATTTTACCGTGTTGGTAAGTTCTCCGATATTTTCAATAGTAATGCTTATTACATCCCCGCTTTGCAGGGTAAAATCGCTGCCTGGTACAATTCCTGTGCCCGTCATAATTAGGCAACCATGCGGAAAACTGCTTTCTCTGTAAACAAATGACACCAATTCTTTTACTGTTCTTTTCATTTGGCTTAAAGCAATGTCACCTTCAAACACAACTTTATCTTCTCTTTTAATTACAAGTTGAATTTTTGTATCAGGTGATAATGGTTTATCAGTTAAATAGATGCATGGCCCAACAGCGGCACAACCATCATATGTTTTTGCCTGCGGCAGATACAAAGGATTTTCACCTTCTATGCTGCGGCTGCTCATATCATTGCCAACTGTGTAGCCAATTATTTTACCCGAAGATGTAACTACCAACGTCAGTTCCGGTTCAGGCACATCCCAGGTGCTGTCTTTTCTTATTCTTACAAAATCTTTATTGCCAACAACCCGGTGCGGCGTGCTTTTAAAAAAACATTCAGGTCTTTCTGCTTCATAAACTTTGCCGTAAAAATCGGCGCCGCCACCAGCTTTACTTTCTTCTTGCCGGCCAACCATACTGCGATAATAAGTTACACCGCAGGCCCATAATTCCTGGTTGCTTCCAATTACAGCAAGCGTATCATTTATCAATGATGCATTTTCTGCAGGCAAAGTTTTACATAAAGATTCGGCTTTTGTTAAAGCATCATCATCATTAATAAATGCTTCCCAGTTCTCTTCTTTTCCAAGAAAGAATTTTCCTTCTTTTTCAAAAACAATTCCGTTTGCTGTGTTGTAAATTTTCATGATCTTATTTATAGATTATTTTTTTATTTTACCATTACATCGCTCCATAACCAGGTTAAAGCTTCCGGCATTAGTGAGCCACCATGTTTGCCGCTATGTGTTCCTGTTCCTTTTTCAAATTTATAAGTATACCCTTTATACTTTAATGCAGCTTCCATTTCAAGATTGGCGAGCCACCAGTGTCCATATTCATTATCCAGATCGTTATTGCCATCCTGCATAAAGATTTTTATCTCTTTTTTTGGATACTTTCTTATAAGTGATGGATAATTATTACCCCCACGGATATTAGTGAAACTACCGATCTGGCTTAATACTTTGCTGAAATATTCCGGGTGTTCCCAGGCACAGGTAAAGGCACATATAGAACCGCTGGATAGGCCGCCAATGCCATGCATTTTTGCATCGGTACTAATGTTGTATTTCTTTTTCAGTTCCGGAATTATTTCATCCATCAACATCCTTGCATAACGATCGTTCATTACATCATACTCTTCTGATCGGTTGCTTACTCTAAACCTGTTTTCCGGATATTGAGCACTTGCATTACCTGGATTTATGAACAAACAAATTGTAACTGGTAATTTCTTTTGGTAAATAAGATTATCGTAAACAACCGGTACCCGTTGCTCGCCGGTGTCATTTGCAAATGAATGCCCATCCTGAAAGATCATTAATGCGGCTGGTGTGGTGCTTTCGTATTGTACAGGCACATACACATAATATTCTCTGAAGTTGTTATAGATCTTGCTTTGCCATTCATATTTCGTAACGGTACCTTGAGGTACATTTTCTTTTCGGTAAGAGTCAGGCCCCAATTTATATAATGAATCTTGTGCAAACAATGCGTTTGCAAAAAGTGAGAAAATAAAAAATAAAATAATTTTCTTCATAGTATCAGCTTCTCAATTTTACCCTCAGTATATACATATCGTTTGTGATATACATCGTTCTCTCATCAGGCGTTAATGCAATGTTTGATGTTGCCTCAGGCAACTTTATTTTGCCAAGTAATTTTCCACTGCTGTTAAATATCCATACGCCACCAGGTCCTGCTGCAAAAACATTTCCCTGTTTATCTATTTTCATTCCGTCGGGCAAACCTTTTAGCGATTTATCGTAACCGGTAGCACTGTAAAATATTCTGGAAGAAATAACGCCACCATTTTCATCTAACTCAAATGCATACCAATTTGGCTTTGCAGGATCGGAGTTTGCAACAAGCAATGTTTTTTCACCCGGCAAAAAAGCAATGCCGTTTGGCCTGGTCAGAGTATCTGTTATCAATACAACTGTTCCGTTTGTTTTAATTTTAAAAACACCCTGGAAAGTAATTTCTTTTTTAGGATCGTTCATTTGTTTTTCTAAACCATACGGAGGATCGGTAAAAAATATTTCGCCTTTACTGTCACACATAACATCATTGGGGCTGTTGAATTTTTTGCCATTAAAGTTATCAGCAAGACTGGTGTATTTTGCCGCAGGCTTATTGAGTGGAGCATCCATTCTGGCAATTTGCCTGTCACCACATTGGCATAAAATAAGATTACCATTTCTATCCAGTGTTAATCCGTTAGACCCCATTTCGCCACCACGTTTTATTGTGCCGGTATACCCGGATGGGCTGAGGTAAAATTTTTTTCCATGTGCTTCTGTCCATTTAAAAATGGTATCCCTGGTTACATCCGAAAAGAGAAGCATTTTATGTTTTTCTACCCATACCGGTCCTTCACTCCAATCCATTCCCTCAGCAATTATTTCTGGTTTTGCACCAGCATCAATAATGTCATTCAATAATGGATCAATTCTTTCAATAGTTCCTGTGGTTTTATATTCTTGCTGCAAAACGTGGCTTATTTTTTTTGTATTGTTACAGGCGCTAAAAAAAATAATATAGCAAAGTATTAATAATCTATTCATGAATTTTAATTCGTTAATGAGAATCTCTTGTCACTTCGCTTCCTGAACTTCCTTGTAAGAAATCAAGATCGGCACCTTTGTCAGCACCCATTACATGCTTAATGTAAATGCTTACGTAACCCCTGGTAGCAGCAGGTTTTGGCGCCTGCCAGGCTGCTCTGCGTTTTGCCAGTTCTTCATCGGTTACATGAAGGTGAAGTCTACGCTGTTCTACATTCAGCTCAATCATATCTCCATTTTGAACCAATGCTAATGTACCACCAATTGCTGACTCTGGCGATACATGCAGTACAGCAGCGCCGTATGCAGTACCACTCATTCTGCCATCGCTGATGCGTACCATATCTGTGATACCTTTCTGTAATAATTTTTTTGGTAAAGCCATATTACCAACTTCCGGCATACCGGGATAACCAACCGGCCCGGCATATTTTAATACCATTACACAGTTTTCATCAATATCAAGCTCCGGGTTGTCAATTCTTGTATGATAGTCTTCTATACTTTCAAAAACCACAGCCCTTCCGGTATGTTTCATTAAAGCAGGTGTGGCAGCAGACGGTTTAATAACTGCGCCATTTTCTGCCAGGTTTCCTTTTACTACTACACAGCCAGCTTCGTCAATAAGCGGAGTGTTGTATTCGGCAATAACATCTTTATTATAACATTCAGTATTATTTTTAATATTATCCTGATGGTTTTTTCCCGTTACGGTAATAACATTGCTGTGTAACTTTTCTTTTAACTCATTCAGAATAACCGGCAGTCCACCGGCATAATAAAAATCTTCCATCAGGTATTTGCCGGATGGCATAAGATTTAACAGCAGTGGTATCTTGCTACCCAATGTATCAAAATCATCCAGGTTTAAATCAACACCTATTCTTCCTGCAATGGCCTGCAGGTGAATAATAAAATTTGATGAACCGCCCACAGCCGCATTCACCATTATTGCATTTTCAAAAGCTTCTCTGGTAAGTACTTTATCAATGGTTAAATTTTCCTTAACCATTTCCACAATCCTTCTTCCGCTCAACTGTGCCATTTGTTTTTTTCTGCTGTCTGCAGCAGGTATTGCTGCTGCACCACTTAATGTTAAACCAAGCGATTCAACCATGCAGGCCATCGTGCTTGCTGTTCCCATCGTCATGCAATGGCCAATGCTGCGGCTCATACAACTTTCTGCAAATTCACATTCTTCCTGCGACATTTTTCCCATCTTCATGTCTTCATCAAACTTCCACACATGAGTTCCGCTGCCGATGGTTTGTCCTTTATATTTTCCGTTAAGCATAGGGCCGCCTGGAACAACTATAGTTGGTAAACCTACACTTGCTGCACCCATTACGGTTGATGGAGTTGTTTTATCACAGCCGGTAAGCAATACAACACCATCTATAGGATTGCCACGAATGGATTCCTCTGCATCCATACTTGCAAGGTTTCTGAATAACATAGCAGTTGGCTTCAACAAGGTTTCACCAAGACTCATAATTGGAAACTCTAACGGAAAGCCACCTGCTTCCAACACGCCACGTTTCACCATTTCCGCATGCTCACGAAAATGGGCGTTGCATGGTGTAAGCTCGCTAAATGTATTGCATATGCCGATCACTGGTCTGCCATCAAACATGTCGATTGGCATTCCCTGGTTTTTCATCCAGCTCCGATAAATTATTCCATCCTTGTCTTTTCTGCCAAACCAACCATGGCTTCTTAATCCTTCACTCATTTGTACAAATTTTATCTGATAATATTATTTTAACTAACGCTAAATTATATCTTTATTTGACCGCTCACTGTTTACAAGTCTGTCAATATTCAATATGTTTTTATTTTGTAATTCCGTGGGCAAAAATTTGTCGGGCAAACTTTGAAAACAAACCGGTCTTGTAAAACGGAAAATAGCCGCTGTACCAACTGAGGTGCTTCTGGAATCGGTGGTAGAGGGGTAGGGACCACCATGAACCATAGCACTACATACTTCCACTCCTGTTGGGTATCCATTAATTACAATCCTGCCAACCTTTTGCTCCAAAATATCTAACAAATCTGTATTGGCTGCTAAATCATTTTCTGTTCCGTGTACCGTTGCAGTTAAATGACCCGAAAGTTTTTTTGCAATATCAAGAAGATCTTCTTTAGAATTGGCTTCAACAATTATACTTGTTGGTCCAAAGATCTCTTCACTTAAATCAGGATGTTGATTTAAGACATCACTATTTGTTTTAAATAAAACAGGCTGAGCATTGTTACTGCCTTCAGGTTTATTGCCTTTCGCTATTTCATCAACACCTGTAATTGAATTATGTTTTGCAATTCCACTTTCATAAGATTTAAAAATATTTGCTGCCAGCATTGCACCACCAGAAGTTTTTGTAAATGCTTCTTTTATTTTTTCAGAAAAATTTGTTGTTTCTTTTTCATAAATAAGCATACCCGGATTTGTACAAAACTGGCCAACGCCTAAAGTTACAGAGCCGGAAAAGCCGGCTGCAATGGCATCAGCTTTTTCTTTTAAAGCTTCCGGTAAAATAAAGACCGGATTGGTACTTCCCATTTCTGCATATACAGGAATAGGATTTTCCCTTTTAACCGCTGCATCAAATAATGCTTTTCCCCCTGCAAATGAACCGGTAAATCCAACTGCTTTTATTTGAGGATGAATCACTAATTGAATGCCGACATCTTTACCATCGCCAAATAATAAAGAGAAAACCCCATCGGGCATATTTGTTTTTTTTGCTGCTGTTTGAATAGCCTTTCCAACTAAAGCTGATGTAGCAGGATGAGCAGAATGAGCTTTTACAATTACCGGACAGCCTGCTGCCAGAGCTGAAGCTGTATCGCCTCCGGCTACAGAAAATGCCAAAGGGAAATTGCTGGCGCCAAATACCACTACCGGTCCAATGGCGGTTAACATGGAACGGATATCTGGCTTAGGCAGGGGAGCCCAGTCTGGTAATGCTGTTTCAATTCTTGCATCAACCCAGCTTCCGTCTCTAAGCAAGGAAGCAAACATTTTTAATTGATTTGAAGTTCGCATTCTTTCACCTTCAATTCGTGCTTTTGGTAAGCCGGTTTCGTTACAGCAAACGGTGACTAACCCGTCTCCCGTATTCATTATTTCTTCTGCAATCTGTTCTAAGAAAATCGCTTTTTCTGTGCCGCTTTTTTTACGGTATTGATGAAAAGCAATCGCAGCTTTTTCAACTGCAAGTTCTACTTCTTTTTTGGTCGCTTTGTAAAAGCTGAAATCATTATTTAGAGCTGTAGCAGGATTGTAAGAAAAGAAAATTTCTGTTCCTAATCCTGAAAAATCATATCCAATTATTTGTTTCTCTTCATTCATCAGGTTTCATGGTTTATAGTAAGTAAAAAAATATAAGTTATCAAGTTGAAAAGAAGACCTTTTGTAGATACAAAAGGTCTATTTGACCATCAAACTAACTGCTAGAGAAAAAAAACTAATTTTAAATATCGCAGCACTACGAAAGTTTATAAATAAAATCTATTCTGTTTATTTTTTGCAATCTGTTTATTTTAAATATGAGTAAATCCGGATAGTGTTATTTGATTTATTTCTCCTCCGGGAAAGAGGTTGCTTTTTTTAAACAACCTCTTTAGGAAGATCAGATCAATACCTTAATTTTTATCCCAGAATACCCTTGATGTTAATTTATCACCACCAATAGCAGCCGCAGCAGCCTGATAGTTTGCAGTATTTGCAGAAGCTTCAACATCCGGATAAGACAACCTCCTTGCAAAGCCTGGACTACCAAGAACGCCAACGACAGGATTTGGAGTTAAAGCAGGGAATCCACTTCTTCTAAAATTGGCAAATGCTTCAGTTCCGTTTCTGATATTTACTACCCAATATTGTGTGTTTATTAGTTGCAACGCATTTGTTGGATCATATAATACTGCGGGGTCATTTATATATGTAGTTATTTCTGATGGAGAAATTGGAGTAGTTCCCGGATATAAAGAATAGATCTGCATATCAGCAGTAATGCCATTTTCATAGTAAGTTTTAGCCTGAGCATCACCACCGGTAACCCAACCTTTTTTAGCTGCCTCTGCAAGTAATAAAGATGTTTGAGCATATGTTACCCAGAATACCGGAGCTGCAGGCGATGCTAGTTTATTTACATTAAACTGTGAATAGTTAAGTCCTCCGCCTCTGGCACCTCTGTAAGGGGCTGCTGCTAGTGGACCAGCATCTACTCCTATTGGAACGCCGTATTGATTTGCTAAAGCAGCATCCGGGTTCAGATCTGCTGAAACATTACCCGGGTCTGCGAAATTTGCTATCATGAACTTTGCACGGGGATCTGTTGTCAACTTCAGTTGATTTACAAACGGCTCTGCTGCGTAGTTAAACTGAGAAAAATTCCTTAAGGCAAGATTATCTCCTTCTGTGTAAAGTGTTCCATCGTATTTTACAAATGCATTATCAGCATTGGATGTCATTACTCCACCAGCGAATGCTTCCCCTACAATAGCCTGGGCTTTGGCAGGATCAAGTTTAGAATAGCGCATGCCTAATCTTAATAATAATGAATTGCCCAGTTTTTTCCACTTGGCAACCTGATCTACTGCAGTTGCAGTTTTTGTTGAGGCCTGGGCATTAGCTCCGTAAAAAAGATCTGCTGCAACATAGTCTCCGGCGGGATTAAGTGTTGCTAATGCTTCTTTTATTTCTTTGTAGAGATCAGCATAAATAGCCGCATCATCATCATATTTTGGATAAAATACATTATCTGAAACAGCCTTTCCTGCTTCGGTGTAAGGTACATCTCCATATTCGTCTACCAGCCCCATATATACCTGGGCTTTCCAGATACGTATCATGCTTATTAAGTTAACCCGGGTGCTAGACGCACCTAATAGATTTAATGCCTGAACAAAGTTTTTTACCGGTGCTGCATTACCATTAGCCCCATTAGCATATGATTGATCCCATTTGGGAGTACTAAGTCCATCAATATCCGCATTGAAATTAAAGCCCAGCGTTGCTCCCGTATTGTAAGGACTTACAAACTGCTGAACAATGGTATGTTCTGCAGCCCAGGTTCCAATATGAGTTCTTTGTGCACCTGCGAACAAAACTGCAGGGTCTACTGAAGTTATTGCATAGGGATTGGTATTTATTTCTTTAAAACCTTTATCGCACCCTGCAAAAATCAAGGCCGTAGTGCATATGAGGATTAGTGGTTTAAATATTTTTATCATGTTGTTAGAATTTAACATTTAAAGTAAGATTATAATTACGGGTTGTTGGCAATGCGGAGTTCTCATAACCAGCCCTGATGTCGCCTGATGACTGGATAGCTTCGGGATCCAGGCCAGGTATATCTTTATAGAGTATAGCTGCATTACGAACAGAAGCTGATAATGATAAACCTTTTACGAACTTCAATGAGGATGTCTTTTTAAGAATATCCGTAAAATTATATGCAATGGAAATATTTCTAAGTTTGATGAAATCTGACTTAAAAGTAAACGGATCTCCAATTTGATAATTTCTGTAATCTGACCAATAACTCTGCAAGCCATTACCTGCAGCGGTAATTACAGTAGTGTTTGGCTGGCCGGCATTTGGCAAGCCATCGTCATAAACCCCCGGAACGATTATGCCTGTTTCACGATCCTGCAGGGATAATTTAGAAAGCCCTTGCCTTGTCATATTTAAAAGTGTAGAAGATAACACTGTACCTCCAAATTTATAATCAATGAATATTCCGAGTGTTATGTTTTTGCGTGTAAACGTATTACTCCAGCCACCTGTAAACTTAGGGATTGCACTGCCGACAGGATAAAAACCAGTACCTATAGGGCCTGATTTTTTGTCTTCTATTAATCTGCCATTAGCACCAACCACAACTTCACCTTTAGCATTTCTTTTAAAATGTTTTGTATACAACTGGTTCATGGCAAGCCCTTCAGTGTACCTTATTTCTCCAAGAAACTCGTTACCTGTACCATTAAAGTAAAG
>JBDSIB010000143.1:0-3281 GCA_039918155.1 Ferruginibacter sp. | reverse complement strand
ACCATAAAAAAGAAAACAGCCATGGCTATTAAAAATTCAGGCGGTGTTATGATATGGCAGATACTCCAGGATGCGGAAGGAAACCAATCTTTACTTTCCGCAATTGATGAAATCGTTCATGAAAAATCCTCTAAATAATGCGTATAACGTTTTTTTTCAAGGCATGACCCTTAAAAAAATGCGCTGCAATAATTAGTTTTAATATCTAAGTAGTAATTATATATTATTTTACAGTACAAGAAATAAAAATGATGCAAATAAAAAATCCCAGGTCATTTGTAATAAATTTTAAATTATTTTATTTCTTTGTAATACTGATGATGACTTTATTTTCATTTTTACATTCCGGTGCTCAAAATAAAGGGATAATCGTAAAGTCATCGGAGTTAGCCATTTCCGTTGCCGCAGTTCAAAACAATTACCAGGGAAATAACCAGGCACTTGTTGATTTTTCTATAACTAATAACAGCAGAAGCACTCTCCCTGCAAGTGGCTGGAAAATATATTTTAATATAAAAAGCACTATAAGTCTTTTGCCAGAAGCGTTAGGATTAAATTTAGAAAGACAAAAGGCGAACCTGTTCCAACTCAGTCCTGTCAAGGGTTTTACGCCACTCCGCTACAAAGAGAAATACAGTACACAAATGCTGGTAGAAAATAATATTATAAACAAGAGTGACCAGCCCGAAGGTTTCTATATTGTATTTGACAATGATGTAAACACAGGTTATAATATAAAAAATGTAACAGTTTCGCCGGTAACAATAAAACCGGTAAATGGAAAATTAACTTCTGATTTTGCGGAGACTGTTTACCGCCGAAATGCACTTATTAAAAATGTTGCAGACGAAATTATTTCAAAAATTTTTCCTTCACCACTCAGCACTACTATAACCAACAGCAGCTTTGAATTAAATGAAGATCTCTCCATAATAGCAGACACGTTATTTAAAAAAGAGACTACGTATTTATCAGCAGAATTACAGAAAGTAATGCTAAACAAACCTGCTATTAATATTACTACAAGTAACAGGATAATTTATCTCAAACAAAAAAAAGAAATACTACCGGAAGGATATGAACTTATTGTAAGTGCAGATAATATAACCATTTCTGCAAGTACCGCTGAGGGTATTTTTTATGGTATACAATCTCTTAAAACTTCATTGCCTGCCGTGGTTTGGGCTAAAAAGCAAAAGACCATTACAGTGCCGGGAATACACATTAAAGATGTGCCCAGGTTTGGCTATCGTGGCTTTATGCTTGATGTGGCCAGAGATTTCCAAACCAAAAAAGAAGTATTGCGGATATTAGACCTGATGGCGCTTTATAAACTAAATACTTTTCATTTTCATCTTACTGATGATGAAGGCTGGCGCCTTGAAATTGATGGACTGCCGGAACTTACTATGCTCGGGAGCATCCGTGGACACAGCCTCGATGAAAAGAAAAACATGCCCGCAGCTTATGGTTCTGGTGGAGAGACAGGGCAATTATATGGCAGCGGTTTTTTTACGAAGGCTGACTTCATTGAGATATTAAAATATGCACAGGAGAGACACATAACAGTAATACCGGAAATTGAAACGCCCGGCCATGCCAGGGCTGCAATAAAAGCAATGGATGCCCGGTACGAAAAATATATGCAGCTCGGCCAAAAAGAAAAAGCACTCGAATATTTTTTGAGAGATACCTCAGATGTTTCTGTATACAATACACCGCAATCTTTTCATGATAATGTAATGAATGTAGCGTTACCTTCTGTATATACTTTTGTTGAAAAAGTTGTTACGGAAATAAGTAAGTTATACCAACAGGCAGATGCACCACTTACAAGTATCCACCTAGGTGGCGATGAAGTACCTGCAGGGGTATGGGAAAAATCACCGCTTTGTAATGACCTGATAAAAAATAATACTGCCTTGCAAAATACAGATGACTTATGGTATTATTATCTTGATAAAGTAAATAATATTTTAAAAGCAAAAGGGATTTCATTATCTGGCTGGGAAGAAATTGGCTTGCGGAAAACAATATTGGATGGAAGTAAAATGTTTATTCCGAACCCGGATTTTGTAAATAAAGACATGCATTTATATGTGTGGAATAATATTGGCGGCAATGAAGACCTCGCTTACAAACTCGCCAATGCAGGTTATAAAACCATTCTCACCTGTGTGACCAATTTTTACTTTGACATGGTCCAATATAAAACTTATGATGAGCCTGGATACTATTGGGGCAGCATTACGGACATAAGTAAGGTATTTGAATTCAATCCTTTTGATCTTCTTAAAGATATAAACGTAAATGAAGTAGCAACTAAACAACGCATTACAGAATATGGGAAAACTAATATTATGGGATTGCAGGGTGCAGTATGGGGCGAAACAATTAAAGGCCCGCGACAACTGGAATATATGATGCTGCCGAGGCTGGCTGCACTGGCAGAAAGAGCATGGGCAAAGGAACCAGCCTGGATCTCCGAGAAAGATAAACAAAAAGCCGGAGCAGATTTTATCAATGACTGGTCTGCATTTACGGCCAGTACAGGAACTAAACAACTACCTCTTCTTGATTATTACAATGACGGTTACAGCTACCGCATTCCCCCTGCAGGCGCTGTTGTAGAAGAGGGAAAAGTTTTAGCCAATACGCAATTCACCGGGCTTACCATACGCTACACAACAAATGGAAAAGAACCAGGTAAAGAAAGCAAAATATATAGCGGGCCAATCAGTGCAAAAGGAATTATTAAACTGAAAGTCTTTAATAATAGAGGCAGGGAAAGTTATATCACCATCATTGAAAATAATTGAGGGAATATTACGTACTTTGTTTAAGAGTAAATAAAAATTACCGGGAAACGTACTTTAAAATCAACTAAGATCTCTTTGCCGCCATTGGATTTGTGTTTTGTTTACTCTCTTGTCTTCCCTTTTATTTGACAAAGACTGAAAAAAAAAGAACTAATTAATACTAAAAAGATCTATACAATATTTTATGCAATCATCCGATATACACTTGCTTTTAATAGAGTTAGTTTTGGCTGGAAGAAATTATTAGGGCTTCAATTTGTAGTAAGATATAAAATCTCAAACAAATCTATGCACCAGCATTCAGGGAAATGGCTCACTTGGTTTTATTTTGGACATTCAATGGCTTATGCTATTATAATAGCTTTTATTCAAATAGGTATAGCTTAATTGGTTACTCAGTCGGAGAACTTTGTTATTGCAATTTTTCTCAAGACCACATCAAATTTACCTACCCTAGTTGTA
>JBDSIB010000142.1:0-7013 GCA_039918155.1 Ferruginibacter sp. | reverse complement strand
CCACAGCCACACCAAAGGTTCAAAGCGATATTGTAAAAAACCTGGGATTGCGCGAGCCAAATATTTTTATTTCTTCTTTTAACCGACCCAATCTTCATTATGAAGTTCAACCCAAAATAGATAAAGACCAGGCAGTAAAAAGCATAGTCAAATTTATTTCACAAAACATGGGTAAGAGCGGGATAATTTATACATTGAATAGAAAGACTACCGAAGAGTTAGCAGAAATGCTGATGGCAAATGGCATTAAGGCAGTGGCTTATCATGCCGGATTAGATGCAAAATTAAGAGCAAACCGTCAGGATCAATTTTTAAATGAAGATGTACAGGTAATTGTAGCAACCATCGCTTTTGGTATGGGTATAGATAAACCCGATGTGCGGTTTGTAATACACTACAATATTCCAAAATCTATAGAAAACTATTATCAGGAAACCGGGAGAGCCGGGAGAGACGGGCTTGAAGGAAAATGTATTTTATATTATTCTCATAAAGATGTTGCAAAGCTGGAACATTTAATGAGAGATAAACCTTTAAGTGAAAGGGAAGTTGGTGCACAATTGATAAATGAAACTGTTTCTTATGCAGAGAGCAGTATTTGCAGGCGCAAAACTCTGTTGTATTATTTTGGAGAGGAATACAATGATAAAGAGAGTTGCGGCCATTGCGACAACTGCCTGAACCCTAAAGAAAAGGTAGAAGCAAAAGACGAAACTGTTTGCGTATTAAAAACAGTAAATGCGCTGGGCGAACAATTCGCTATAGAGTATGTGTTGCTGATACTAACGGGAAAGGCTACCCCACAGGTGCAAATGTACAGGCACGAAGAACTTGCTGTGTTTGCCTGCGGCAATGATAAAGAACTGCATTTCTGGAGCAGCCTCATCCGCCAGATGCTTTTGCATGGTATACTGGAAAAAGATATTGTAGAATATGGTGTGTTGAAGATCACAAAAAAGGGACATGCATTTTTAAAGAAGCCAACTTCTTTCAAAATTGTTTTAAATAATTTATTTGAAGATGCCAATGCAGATGATGAAGCAGGTGAAGCTGCTGCCGCCGACTCTGGTACAACCGATGAGGCTTTGTTTGAGTTGCTGAAAGAGGTAAGAAAAAAAGTTTCTAAAGAAAAAAATCTCCCGCCATTCGTAATCTTTTTAGAGAGTTCTTTAGAAGATATGGCTACAATGTACCCCACTACCATGGCGGAGCTTGAAAAAATAAGCGGTGTAAGCAAAGGCAAATCCATGAGGTATGGCAAGCCTTTCCTGGATGTGATAATAAAATATGTAGAAGAAAATGACGTAACAAGACCGGATGATTTCGTAATGAAAACTGTTGCTAACAAAAACAATAACAAGATCTTTATAATACAAAACGTAGATAAGAAAATACCGTTGGAAACCATTGCAAAAAATAAAGATCTTAAAATTGATCAGTTGCTGGAAGAGATGGAAACGATCGTAGCAAGCGGCACCAAATTAAACCTTGATTATGCAATTGATGAGATGGTAGATGAGTATGAGCAGGAAGAAATAATTGAATATTTTAAAAGTTGCGAAACGTCTTCATTACAAATAGCACAGGAAGAGTTGGCAGACAGTGATTTCAACTGGGAACAATTAAAACTTATGCGGATAAAGTTTTTATGTGAGTTTGGGAATTAAATACACTGCTGTTTTAGCTCAGCACTTCATGCAATACCAATAAGGTTTTCATTTGCCCAAAATCAGCAATGTGCAGGCCATAATAATCCTGGTATTTTAAAAGGAGTTCCCTTCTTTTTGTATGATTTAGTTTTACCTGGTTAAGGTCTGCCGGATGCATAATTTTTAAAAGCTCTGCTGTAATCATAGCATTTTCCCCGGAAATAAAATTAGGATGTGGCGGCTGCTGATCCGTAAATTCTCCTTCAATAAGATCAATAAAAATTCCTTTTTGTTCATCCTCAGTTAATACCGGCGAATTAAGTTTAAAGCCAAAAAAGCCAGCAAGTTGCAACGTAAAATATAATGGGAAATTTGCTGCTATAATTTCTGTTGAGATATCCAATTCCATAAAAGCATCTTCACAAAAATAAAAAAGATCTGCATTTTGTTCAGGTTGTTTTAGGGTTTTGTAGAGCATTTCTACCATGTACAATGCAATGCTATTCTTTATTACATCACTTAAAATATTCTTGTATAATATTGCCCAATTGCACTCCTTTACTCTGTGCATCGACTTAAGTTCATTATGGTAAACCTCCATTTCGAGCAGAGCGGCAGGCTGGTACATAGCAGCTTTAGAGCCACTTTTTTTAGCAGTCCTTACACCATTTACCATATAGGTTTGTACCCCAAACAGTTCTGTAAACACAGTCACTATCAAACTGGTTTCCCCATATTTTATGGTTCTTAGAACTATGCCTTTTGTTTTATGTGTCATATACTCAAACCCATAACGGGGGATTTTGCAGGCCGTTGATCAATGTTACTTTTCAAAAATAGGAAACATTGTATCAGCCAAGCAATACAATTACCCCTCAAATAGGTTTTCTTTGCACAGTTATTGATTATCAATTATTAAATTATCCATTAATTATATGTGGCAGCGCTTAGGAATTTTCGTTATTAAAAACCGGTTAGCACTTTTAATTGCAATGCTAATTGTAACTGGGGTGATGGGATATTTTGCCAGCCAGGTTAAATTAAGCTACGAATTTTCTAAAGCCATACCGGCAGATAACCCCAAAGCCATAGACTATGCAGAATTTCGCCAGCGGTTTGGAGATGATGGTAACCTGCTTGTAATAGGCATACAGTCTGAAAAACTTTTTGAGCTGCCAACCTTTAAGGCATATAATAATTTACAGAAGGAAATAAAAAAGATCGGTGATGTAGAAGACGTACTTAGCGTACCTTCTGCAATTGCATTGATAAAAGATACGGCCTCAGAAAAATTAAACGCTGCCCGGATATTTGATACCACAGTTACCAACCAGGCAACGCTGGATAGTGAGAAAATAGTTTTCTTAAATCTTCCCTTTTACCGCTCATTGCTTCATAATCCACAAACACATGCTTATTTAATGGGCGTACGGATAAATAAGGATTCTTTAAATTCAAAAAAGCGAAATATTATTGTTAGCGATATAACGGCAGCAGCAAATCGCTTTCAGGCTGCAACAGGCATTGAGACACATTTAAGCGGCCTGCCACTCATACGTACATTAGTAGCAGAGCGTATTCAGAAAGAAATGAAATTGTTTTTAATGGGCTCACTTATATTGAGCACCCTTATACTTTTATTGTTTTTCCGTTCCATCAGCACTACATTATTGTCGCTTGTAATAGTATTGGTTGGTGTAGTGTGGACGTTGGGCGTAATGTATATCTTCGGTTATAATATCACCTTATTAACTGCACTTACACCACCGTTAGTAGTAGTGATCGGCATACCCAATTGCATTTATTTTATAAATAAATACCATACTTCTTACCTGGCCAAGGCCGATAAAAATAAAGCCCTGGTAAACATGGTTAGCAAAATGGGCGTGGTTACATTGTTTTGTAATATTACTGCTGCTATTGGTTTCGCTGTTTTTGCCCTTACCAAAAGTGCTATTCTTAAGGAGTTTGGTGTGGTAGCAGGTATCAGCATCATGTTGATATTTTTAATTTCTTTTATTTTACTTCCTGCGGTATTGAGTTACCTGCCTGCACCTAAATCATCGCAGGTAAAATACCTCAGCAGTAAATGGATTGTCACTCTTTTACACAATGCGGAAACAATTGTACTCAATTATAAAAAAACAGTTATTGCTGTAACGCTTGCTGTGCTAGCATTTTCAGGAGTTGGTATATCTAAATTAAAAACGATTGCATTTATTGTAGACGATCTTCCCAAAACCGATAAGGTGTATACTGATCTGAAATTTTTTGAACAGAATTTTAAAGGAGTAATGCCACTTGAGATCGTAATCGATACAAAAAAGCCAAAAGGGATTTTACAATCCTCTATCGACATAAGACAAATTGCTGCGTTTGAAGATTCAGTGTTGGCTATACAACCCAATGTGGGCAAGCCTCTTTCTGTTGTAGATGCTATTAAATTTTCTTACCAGGCTATCAGCCAGGGACAGGGAGATTCAACATATACACTGCCCGCATTTGGAAACCCGTTGGCAGATCTGCACAAAACACTAAGAGAGATCGAACTAAAAAAGGAAAACCATGAGATGACCGCAAAGGATACTGCCATGGTAAAAATGGTAAGTTCTTTTATTGATACCTCTGAAGAATATTTAAGAATAAGTATGAGTATGGCAGATGTGGGAACAAAAAGATTACCTGCAATCCTGGACAGTATTCAGCAAAAAACGACCAAATATTTTGACAGCAGTTACTCTGTAAAACTAACGGGATCGAGTATAACTTTTTTAGAAGGAAGTAAATTTATCATCAACGGATTAAAGGAAAGTATTTTCTGGGCTTTTTTATTAATTGCAGTTTGTATGCTTTATTTATTTAAGTCAGTAAGAATTTTGATATGCTCATTAATACCAAACCTGGTACCGCTGGTGATTACTGCAGGCATTATGGGGTGGGTAGGTATTCCGCTGAAACCTTCTACAGTACTGGTCTTTAGCATAGCGCTAGGTATAGCTGTCGATATTACTATCAGGTTCCTGGTAAATTATAAGCAGGAGCTTGGAGAAAATAATAACGATGTAGAAGCTACAGTGAGAAATACTATTAATCAAACAGGGTTAAGTATTGTGTATACTTCTTTGGTGTTGATAGCGGGGTTTATTATTTTCTGCGCCAGCAGTTTTGGAGGCACTATTGCTCTGGGTTGGCTTACTTCTTTAACACTGCTTACGGCCACAATTACTAATCTTATTTTATTGCCGGTGCTGCTATTAATAACTAAAAAAAGAGACTATAAAAAATTGTAGACTGGAATTATGATGCTGAATACAGACATTTTACTTTCAGATCTGCAGGAACAGCAAATAATGTATGACATTGTATCGGGGTTACAATGGTGCAGAATAAGGCCATGGCGCATCCATTTTGAAAAAACGATAATAGCTATATTCTAATTTTAAAATAAAAATCCCTGGTTGTTTAACCAGGGATTTTTTATTTTATGTAATGCTCGTCCTATTTTAATAATTCTCCCAATTTCGCTTGCAAAGCTTCTCCTCTTAATTCTGTCGCTACTATTTTACCCTGCGGATCAATTAATACATTGTATGGAATAGCATCAAAGCCATACAAATTTACCGCTGCACTATTCCATTGTTTCAGATCGCTTATTTGTTTCCATTCAAGTTTATCGGCTTTAATTGCTTTTATCCAGGCAGTTTTATCTTCATCAAGAGATACACCGAGAATAGTGAAATTTTTATTCTTATACTTATTGTAAGCTGCCACTACATTGGGATTTTCGCCACGGCATGGGCCACACCAACTTGCCCAAAAATCTACCAATACATATTTGCCTTTTAGCTGGCTTAATGAAAAAGGTTTGCCCTCGGTATCATTCATTGTTATATCCGGTGCAATGCTGCCAACCTTTGGTGCAGCAGTATTAGCAGAAGGTGATTGTTGCTGTTGCTGTCCCTGTTTTTCTATCATCTGGTTAAACTGGGTTAGCAGAGATGCAATGCCCTGGTGATTTGGAAAACGTTTTGCAAGTTTAGTTACAGGATCTTTTAAATCTGCAGGTGGAATGTCTTGCGTATAACCTAATGCAAACATGGATACAACCGGATCACTTAATGTATCAACAGAGGTTAAAATGAATGAATTAAAATTTTCAGAAAGCTGATCCATTTTTTTTGATAGCTCATTTACTATACTATCATTTCCAGGCTTTTGTTTTAAGCTATCAATATTCAAAGCAAGACCTTGCAGTGCTATTCTCCGGGTCTCCACATCCGTCAGGAATTTTTTGAAAAGCACATTTGCATGTGTGTTAATATCCGGCCCCTGTAAAGTCTTGTCATTTAAGTCTGCTTTAAAATTAATAGAAGACGCATCATTAATAAAGAAATAATCACCCTCCTGTTTTTCAAAGCGGAGACGATAAAGCCCTTCTTCCGGTGTAACAGCTGATATTGAAAATTTGCCATTTTTTATTTCTGCTGTATCTAATACTTCCGGATTTTTCTGACTGAAGAAAAGTTGCTCGAGAAAAACTTTCTGGTCAGGAGCATTTTTTATTTCACCGGTTACGGTAAAATTTCCCTTTTCATCTTTTTGCTTACAGGCTGCAAAGCCTGCATAAAGAACAACCAACACAAAACATTTTTTTAATAAACCCATTTCTTAATTGTTTAATTTTTCTGACAATAATTTTGTTACTATTTGCATATCTGCTTTTCCCTTACTTAATTTTTTTACTTCACCTGCAAAAAGACCTAACAGATTTTTTTTACCATTCTTATATTCCTTTACCTTATCAGGCATTGATTCTATTGCTTTAGCTACCCAATCTTCTAAAGCGCCGGTATCACTTTCCTGTAAAAGATTCAATGTAGTTGCCGCTTGTAATGCATTACTGTCCGGGTTTGCAATCATCTCCTGCAATATTCTTCCCGAAGCGTTATTGAAATTTACTTTTCCGGCATCTGTTATTTCGATGAGTTCTGCAACCTGTTTTGGCTGCAAAGGAAACGCAGCAAAACCAATATTATTTTCATTGCAAAATGATCTAAGCGGCCCGATCATCCAGTTAGCAGCAGCTTTGTAATTTTTAGTATGCAGTGTAAGCGCTTCATAAAAATCAGCATCTTCTTTATCTGCACAAATTACAGACGAATCGTATGCAGATAATTGATACTGCTCTGTATATTTTTTTTGCAATGCATCAGGCAATGCAGGTAAAGCATTTTTTATTGCTGCAATATAATCCGCCGAAATAAAAAACGGTGCTAAGTCCGGCTCTGGAAAATAACGGTAATCATCTGCCTCTTCTTTACTGCGTAATGCGAAAGTTGTATTCTTATCTGCATCATAGCTTCT
>JBDSIB010000141.1:0-26605 GCA_039918155.1 Ferruginibacter sp. | reverse complement strand
GTAGAGCGTTCTTTACGTGTACTTGATGGATTATTAGCTTTATTCTGTGCTGTATCTGGTATAGAGCCGCAGAGTGAAACTGTTTGGCGCCAGGCCAACCGTTACAAAGTACCACGTATTGGTTTTGTAAACAAAATGGACCGTGCTGGTGCCGATTTCTTAAATGTGGTAAAGCAGATTAAAGAAATGTTAGGTGCTAAAGCCGTGCCTTTACAGTTACCAATTGGTGCTGAAGATAATTTTAAAGGCGTGGTAGATTTGATTACCATGAAGGGAATGGTGTGGGATGAAGCTGGTCAGGGTATGACTTTTAACGAAGTGCCTATTCCGGAAGATATGATTGATGACGTGAACGAATGGAGACAACATTTAATTGAAGCAGTTGCTGATTATGATGAAAAACTTCTTGAAAAATTCTTTGATGATCCTAATACGATTACTGAAGATGAAATTCATGAAGCTATCCGTAAAGCAACGATTGATATTTCTATCATTCCGATGATGTGTGGTTCATCTTTTAAAAATAAAGGTGTACAAACTGCATTGGATGCTATCGTTCGTTACTTACCTGGCCCAATGGATATTGAAGCCGTTAAAGGAACCAACCCTGATACTGGTGAAGAGTTATTGCGTCATTGCGATCCTAAAGAACCATTCAGTGCTTTGGCATTTAAGATCATGACGGATCCTTTTGTGGGCCGTCTGGCATTCTTCCGGGCATATAGTGGCCGTTTAGATTCTGGTTCTTACGTGTTGAACACCCGTACCGGAAAGAATGAACGTATCAGTCGTATAATGCAGATGCATGCTAACAAACAGAACCCGGTTGACTTTATTGAAGCAGGCGATATTGGTGCAGCGGTAGGATTTAAAGATATTAAAACAGGCGATACTTTATGTAACGAAGATCATCCGATCGTGCTGGAAGCAATGACTTTCCCGGAGCCGGTTATCTCTGTTGCGATAGAGCCTAAAACTCAGGCTGACGTTGATAAAATGGGAATGGCCATTGCAAAATTAGTAGAAGAAGATCCGACACTTCGTGTAAAAACAGACGAAGAAACAGGACAGACTATTTTGAGTGGAATGGGTGAATTGCATTTGGAAATTATCATTGACCGTATGCGTCGTGAATTTAAAGTAGAAATAAACCAGGGTGCACCACAGGTTGCCTATAAAGAAGCATTTAAAAATAGTATCGAGCACAGGGAAACACTTAAAAAACAAACCGGTGGTCGTGGTAAATTTGCCGATATCGTTTTTGAGATCGGGCCCGCTGACGAAGAGTTTTTGAACGATAAAGAAAAAAATAAAGGCAATTTCCAGTTTGTAAATGGTTTGTTTGGTGGTTCAATTCCAAAAGAATTTGTACCAGCTATTCAGAAAGGTTTTGAAACAGCAATGACAACAGGTGTGCTTGCAGGCTATCCAATGGAAAGCATGAAAGTACGTGTGTTTGATGGTTCGTTCCACCAGGTGGATAGTGATGCGATGAGCTTTGAACTTTGTGCCAAGCAAGGTTATCGTGAAGCTGGCCGTAAAGCAAAACCAACTTTACTGGAACCAATTATGAAAGTGGAAGTACTTACACCAGACCAATACATGGGTGATGTAACAGGTGATCTTAACCGTCGTCGTGGTATGCTGGAAGGTATGGATAGCAAGCATGGTGTACAGGTTATTAAAGCTAAAGTTCCACTTAGTGAAATGTTTGGTTACGTAACTCAGTTGCGTTCATTGTCTAGTGGCCGTGCAACTTCTACCATGGAGTTCAGTCATTATGCGCCTGCACCAAATAATATTGCAGAAGAAGTAATGGCAAAAGCAAAAGGTAAAATGAAGATTGAAGAATAATATCTTAACCGATAGTTTTTCAATGGATAATTAATAGTGAATCCCGTTCTGAAAAGAGCGGGATTTTTGTTGATTAGGTCTCATTCATTTCAGTCTTGTGATATTGCTGTGAGTATTTTTATGCTTCCGGCATTAGAATTTACCTCATCATTCTTGCATCGCAGCCGATAGCTGTCGGCTCTTGTATAGTATATAAATGTGCATCATTTATCGTAGCGTAAAGGCGTCGCATTAACACTCCTTTTTTTTAACGTTAAACTTTAGCATCTTTTTTTTATCAAAACAAAAAAATCGATAGTATGAAAAAGTTTATAGCAGCAATAATTGTGATTGCATCAATTTCATTAGTTGGTTGTGGGCCAAGTAATGTAGTAGTAAGAGAAAGACCTGTAGTTCCTGTTTATGTGAGACCAGTACAGCCAAACCCATCTTATATTTGGGTAGAGGGGGGATATGTAAGAAGCGGTAGAGGTTATGTTTATCGCCAGGGATATTGGGTAGCGCAAAGACGTGGCAGAGTTTATCACCAAGGGTATTGGAAGCAAACAAGACGGGGCTATGTTTGGGTAAATGGCCGCTGGTAATATTTATAATAAAAATAAAAAGCCCCGGAAATTTTTCCGGGGCTTTTACATAAAAGGCGTATCAATTTTAATTAAATAAATACCGGATGGCAAATTGCATTTGCCAACGGGATATTATATTCGCATTGTCTTTAAAGCTGTTCACCAATGGTACCTGATTAGGGGCATCCAGGTATGGCATTGAGAAACTTGGTGTTTTTCCATCAGCGCCTATTCCTTCATATTTAAGGAAATTGCTTAAAGTAGGCGTTTTGTAAGTTCCCCAATATTTATTAAGGAAATTTCCCACATTGATCATGTCCATAGATAAGCGAAGTGTATGCCTCTGTTCTTTACCGGTCTTTATAGAAAGGTCTTCTGTAATATTCAGATCAAGTCTTTTAAAGAATGGAGCAACAACTGTATTTGCTTTTGCATATTGTCCACGGTGTGTAGACAGATAATGATCCTGGTTGATAAAGTTATTCAGTTGGTTCCACACCTGTGAGCTGTTTGCATTTGCTGAAGCACCTGTTCCAATGGTTCCACTTCTTGTATCAGATGTAGTTCCTGTTCCCAATCCGCCTGAATTAACCCTAACTAGATTAATTTCAGATGCATTCCTTGGAATGTAAATAAGGTCGTTACCAGTATTTCCATCACCGTTAAGATCTCCATTATAGATATAAGAAGAAACCCCAGACTGTGCAGCTTCAAAAATAAGACCTATTGAAGTAGAAGCATATTTGCCTGTATTAATTTTATACGAACCATATGCAATTACACGATTAGGTTGGTAATAAGAAGCATTGGCAAGATTATCCGAGTTAGGATCAGCAGACACCGCTCTTGCACTCCATAAGGAAGAAGCTGTACTTCCAAACTCAGCAGTATTCTTCGCCTGTCCATAAGTATATGCTACGCTTGCAAATAAATTTTTAAAGGTCTTCTGTATTCTTGCTGTGATGTTATAAGAATATCCTTTATTAGTATTGCTCATTAAAATAGCATTACCAATATTAGGATTTGCTAAAGTGTTTCCGAAATAATATTTATTAGTATTTGGAACGCTGGTTAAATAACGCAACCTGTTGTCTGCTCCTCCTAATGCAAAAGCATTTGTTTCATTCAGATTAATATTCTGATAATACACTGCATTAATATCTTTTGAATAGGTTCCTTCCAAAGTCAGGATGAAATCCTTAGGCAGTTTTTTATCTACAGCTACACTTGCTTTTAATACTTGTGGATATTTGAAATTTTTATCTGTTAATGCAGTACTGTAAGATGAATTAGGTGCACCGCTTGATGGTATATAAGCTGTAGGATCAGCATTGAATGCAACATTATTTTGAGTAAATGATCCAAACTGGATACCATTATTACTTGCCTGGTTACTTATCCATACAAATGGTGGCGGACCTGCAAATACACCGGCTCCTCCCCGCAACTGTAAACTTCTGTCACCTTTCACATCCCAGTTAAATCCGACTCTTGGTGAGAAAAGAGGAGTTGTTTTCGGCGCTTTTCCAATGTTATAGCTGCCATCTTTAAAAGTCAAAGCATCAAAGGCAGGGTTATCAGTAAAGGTTTGTTTATAAATAGTCAGATCTGCACGAAGGCCATAAGTAAGCGTGAAATTTTTTGTAGCACGCCATTTATCCTGCGCAAAAAATCCTAATTCTGTAGAACCTGCATAAGCAAAAGGAAAAGCTTTACCAGGTAAAGCAGAATATTGCAGGTAATAATTTCTGGCATTTGCTGCGCCGGTATTTGCACTGTTATAAAAATCAGTCAATGAGTTAAACTGATAAACACCTTGGTAGCCAGGTGCAAATGCATTCTTGTATTTTCTGTAATAATCCTGTGTTCCGACAGTTATTTCGTGTGAGCCTTTATAAAATTTAAAGATGTCTGCAAACTGAAATACGTCTGTATTCAAAAGATTATTGTAGGTATATTGCTCATATCCAAATGTAGTATAGGTTGTGCCCGATCCATTAAGAATATCAACCAAAGGAAATGAAGAGCTTGTAGAATGTGGTGCACGGAAATCTCTTAAGGCAGTATAACCAACCTGTAGTTTATTGGAAGCCTTATTTCCAAAGCGTGTATTAAGTTCTGCAATTACAATGTTGAAGTTATTATTGATCACATAACCACTTCCAAAGAAAGGAAGAGATATGGTACCCGGCTGCCCGCCTGTAACCTGCCCGGTACCCGGACGGCTCGTGCTGGCAAACTGATCAGCAGAAGATTTTAAGTAATTGTATTTTAAAGTAAGTGTATTTTTTGGATTAATGTTCCAATCAAGTTTTGCAGTTATCTTGTCACTCTTTGTTTCAAAATTATATCCCTGGAAAGCACCTGGGTCATAACCAAATTTTGAAATAAGAAAATTCTTTAAAGTTGTCAGCGAATCTGCATTTGCCTGTGCTACATTTCCCCCAGGTGCATGTGAAGCATCTGATGCAACAATACTGGTAGCAGGTGCAGTTTGTCTTACCTGTTCACCACTTACAAAAAAGAATAACTTGTCTTTAATAATTGGTCCGCCGATAGAAAACCCTCTTGTATTAAAATTGAAATCCGTTTTTATTACTTTAGCAGTACCGACATTATAGCCTTGTGTACCGGGGCCTTTCAATACAGTGTATACAGAACCTTTAAAGAGATTGGTACCACTCTTAGTAACAGAATTTACACCAGTTCCAGAAAAGCCTCCCTGCGTTACATCATAAGGTGCAACGCTAACCTGTATTTGTTCTATTGCTTCTAAGCTTATAGGCTCACTTCCTGTTTGTCCACCTAATGTGCCAGAAAGACCAAAAGAGTTGTTGAAATTAGCACCATCTACTGTAATATTATTATACTGGCTGCTTCTCCCACCAATATTCAGGCCGTTTGCGGTTGGTTCCAATTTTGTAAAATCCTGGAGAGAACGGCTGATAGCAGGTAGTCTTTCTATCTGGTTACGGCTGATCGTTTCCTGGCTACCGGTACGATTGTTATTAAAAACTTTATTTTGACTACCGGCGCTTACAACCACATCAGTAAGTGTGGTAGCATTCCTTGCCATTTTGAAATCGGCTTTAAATTCCTGACCAAGTAAAAGATTAATATTTTCCTGTTTTTCTTCATTGTAGCCTACTGATGTAGTAGTAATGGTATACGGGCCTCCAATCCTTAAGTTTGCAAGATTATATCGTCCGTCTTTCCGGGTTGTCGTACTATATACAGTACCTGTTGGAGTATGAATAGCTACTACTGTAGCATTACTTACTGCAACGCCTGCATCTGTTACGATACCCTGTATTTCTGACGTTGTTTCCTGGGCATACAATAATGTGCCCGCTAAAACCATCGTAATGGTCATTAATAGCTTTTTAATTTTTCTCATAAAAAAAAGTAAGTTTGAAAATTTTTGCAAATGTGATTTAAAAAAAGCAGCTTATCTAACGACCAATGTTAACAATAGGTTATGAAATATGTACTTAAAACCATAATATTATGTTAATATTAAACCATATTTCGCAATCAAAAGGATTTTGGAAAAATACATTGTTAACAGGTAGTTAAGTATTAAAGTTCTGTAAATGGTATAGTTTTAGCCATACTAAATAATCAAAATCATTTAAAAATGCTCATTAAAAAAATTGCACCTTTTATTCTGTTTTTTATTACTAGTGCTGCTATGGGGCAACGTAATAATCTTAATAAAGACCATGAAAATTTTTTCAAATTTGGAGCAAAAGCCGGCGTTAATATTAACAAGATAACCGGGCAGTCTTACAACAGTGGTTTTAATTATAATTTTCAGGTAGGTGGTTTTATGCAATTTAATTTCAGTAATGTTTTTGGGCTACAGCCGGAGATAAGCTTTGTGCAGACGCAGTCTGAATTTTCAAATGATCCTAATAATATTTACGATGACTTATTTGGCGGAGGCACACAGCATAAAGCAAAGCTAGATTACCTGGAAGTGCCTTTATTATTAAATATAAACATAGGACCCAGTAAAAGGGTGAAACTACAGTTGGGCCCGGCTTATGGCGGATTATTAAAGCAAACAGTAGATAGCCTGAAAAACAATGGAAATATTTACAAGAACAGTGACTTGAGCGCTATTGGCGGCTTGTGGATACAACTGCCTTTTATAAATATTGGAGCCAGGTATAAACTTGGCCTTACGAATATTAATAATATTGATGATAAAGAAAAATGGAAAAATCAGGCAATACAAATATTTGCCGGTATAACTTTTTAAGCAGCTACGCTTCGGATATTAAAAATTTAAAAAGTTCAGGAATTGAAAAAATTGCTGAACTTTTTTTATAACTTGGAATTAAAAGAAAAAAATCATGCAAAACATCCGTACCGAAGATCTGATTATCATTGATATAGAAACTGCCGCAGAAAATGCTTTCTTTGGAAATATGCCTGATGATTGGCAGCATTTATGGGAAGAAAAAACATTGAAGATTTTACCAGAAGGGATTTCTGCTGCGGAATTTTACCCAATGCGTGCAGGTGTAATGGCAGAGTTTTCTAAAATAGTATGCATAAGTATGGGATATTTCAGTAAAGAGCAAAATCTTCGTATGCGTGTTAAATCATTTTATGGCCATGATGAAAAAAAAATTCTTCAGGATTTTATTTCTACACTTAATAAAATAGAATCCATCAATAATAAATGGTGCTTTGCAGGTCACAACATCAAAGAGTTTGATATACCTTTTATTTGCAGAAGAATGCTGATAAATAGTTTAAGTATTCCCCGCTATCTTGATTTTCAGAATATGAAGCCCTGGGAAACCAATATTGTAGATACTTTTCAGTATTGGCGCTTTGGAGATTATAAAAATTTCACTTCATTAAAATTGCTTGCAGCAGCTATGGGCATTCCTTCACCAAAAGATGACATAGATGGTAGTATGGTTGGAGAGTTGTATTGGAAAGGATCTGAAGAAGAAAGAGCAGCATCTTTAAAAAGAATTGCAGTCTATTGCCAGAAGGATGTAGTCACGACCGGAAATATTATTCTGCGGTTTAAAAATATTACACCATTGCCAATGGATGACATAGATTTTATTTCCTAAAAAAATATCTCAAAATTTAAAAAGCCCCTGATTTTTCAGGGGCTTTTTAAATAAGGATCATTTTAGTTTTACTGAACTATGATTTTTTGAGTATTAATTGTACTTCCAGTAATCGTTTTAATAAAGTATACGCCTTTTGCGTAATTACTTGTATTGATCAATTTGGTTTGATCAGTAGTACTATATTTTTCAATTGTTCTTCCAATTGCATTTGTAATAAAAATCTGAGTTAACTCATGATTATCTTTTACAATAGAAACATTTACAAAAATAGTAGCAGGATTTGGTGTCATTTTTACATCGTAAGATTTATTGAATAAAACACTTCTTACTACTGAATACACATATTTGCTATCCTGGTCAACTTGCTTAAGTCTGTATGAATTTACACCACTTTGTGGAGCAAAATCAGTAGCTGTATAAATGCTTTCGTGCGTACTGTTTCCGGCGGCATTTACCATTGAAAGAACCGTCCAGGTAATACCATCAGTAGATCTTTCAATCACAAAGTTCTTACTATTTGCTTCCTGTGCAGTTGTCCAACTAAGAGCTACTGTATTATTTTGTTTTACTGCATTGAATTTAATCAAATTAACAGGTAAAATAGCTGCATCAAATGCATACCTGGTAAATACCGGATAGTGATCTGTTGTAGTACTTCCGTAGTTTGAAACAAGCGATGATACGTCTGTCAATATACTGGCACTTGCTCCTAGATAAAAAGGTTGCAACTCATTTGAAACTATTACATGGTCAATAACATCATTGTAGCTAACAGTAGATTTTTTACCAGCAAGGCTTAAGGCTAAAGTTGGTGAAAAGAAATTTGTGTTATCTGATGTAAATGCTGAATAAGAAGTTGCGGTAAAACCTGCTGTAATACTTTGATCAAGGTCATCATTAAAATCTCCAAGAACCATAATATTATCGTTTGGATAATTCAGATTCAGTATCTGATGTAAAGTATCAGAACCATTTTTTCTTCTTGCGTATGAAGTGGCCGTAGGTGATGTATTTGCTTTTGCATGCAGCAGTACAAAACGAATTTGTTTTGTTATGCCGCCCAGCGTTACATCGGCTGTCATCATATATGGATAACGGCCACTGCTAAAATAATTATATGCAGGATTTGTGAGATCGGCAGCAGTATTAGGACCATTAGTAGCTAAAGCTTGGGTGGTTATATTGCTGAAGTTTGCCGTTTTATACACGAAAGCTTCTTTTTGTGCATCTGATAAATTCCCATGTCCAACCTCGTTGGGATTGGTATGAGAACCATAATCACAAAGCTTGTAAGCATACGTACCAGCACCATATACCGCATTAAGGTTTGCAACCACATTCTGCAATCTTGGTTCACTAACTACTTCTGCAAAAGCAAAAAGATCTGCTCCTATATTCTGTGTTATTAATTTTACATTGGCTTCCTGTTGGTTATCATCAGCAGGGTTTTCCAGCGTACTTCCAAACCATTCAAGATTCCAGTTTACCACTTCCAGCGTATTTGCAGCATCTATGCTGTTGCCGGTAACGTTTACAACTACATCTGTTGTGCCAGCAGTACTGATGGTAACTGAACTGTTGTAAGTTTGGCTGGGTGCAGATGGAGTAAATTGTACATAAACGGTTTCAGTAATATTATTTGCTTCTGCCTGGGTATAAGATATCGAACTGGTAAAGCTTCCGTTCGTTTTAGAGATAAGATAATTGCCTGAAGTATTTATTGTAACTGGGCCTGTAATATCATTTCCGGTAAATTTAAAAGTCTTCGCAGATGAACTTCCATTAGCAACAAAGCCAAAAGAAATATCTTTTGTATTAGTATTTAAAGAAGCAGGCGGAGCAGTTGCAGAATTTGTAATAGTAATATCATCTACTGTCCATCTTGCACCATCATCATTTGATGAATTATATACAAAAGCAAAATAAGTATTTGCAGATTTGTATGCGGAAAGATTTATATTTTGGCTAAGTGTCCATGTATCACTTGTTTGTAATGGAAATTTACTATCTACATCCGTCCAGGTAGAAGAAGAAGGATTTCCGGCTCCACTATAATTGGTAGATACTTTTAATTGTAATGGCTCGCCATTGAATGTTGTTCTTGTCCAGAATGATAATAATGGAAATGTAGTAGAAGTAAGATCAAATGCAGGCGATATGAACCAATCTTCATTTTCAATATTAGTACCGCTAAATCCATTTATTTGTACACCATTAGCAAGTGATGCCTTACCAGTGGGGTCAGAAGGATCATGCCCGAAAGTTGTACATGCCCAAATCTGTGGTCCGGTTACACTGTATTGTGTAAAGCCATCTGTAATAGAAGATGTACAGGTACTAAAATCATAAAGCATTCCAATTACACCTCCGGCAGTGCCGGTTCCTGTTGTAAAATTCCACGTTGTGCTTCCACTGATACCTGCAAAAGCATTGCCGGCGCCGTCCTGGAAAGCCCCATTATCAACTTCAACATAATAGCCGGTAGAAGCGGCGAAGGCAGCTGCAGTAATAGTAGCAGTGCTTCCTGAAATAGCAACATCAGTACCTGTTACATCTATTGTTTGTACAATGCTGTTATCACTTAAGTTTTTAATAACAATATCACCTGTGTTTTTTGAAACACCCTCACTAAAGGTAATAATAAGTGGTGCAGCTAATAAAACGTTTGTAGCATTATCGGCCGGCGAAAGTGATGAAACTGTTGGTGGTGTTACATCCGGGCCTGCTGTTCCTACAGCGATATTATCAATAGCAAAGCTTGGCCGGGAACCGGCACCACTAATTTGTTTACTTGCCCATCTTAACTGAACCACTGGCTGACCTTCGCAATCAACTGGTAAAGTAATAGTTTTATTTACTGAATTCTGGGGTGTTGTTATAGCAGTTGTTTGGGTAGTAGTATTATTTTGATATTCAATGCCGGCCAGATTTATAAATGAACCGGTGGTTCCCACCCTGTACTGCAACGTTACTTCGTTTACACGTGTATTGGAAGTGCCATCATAAGGATTTCTTATTGTCATTATATCATATACTACTGCTATATTACTTTCCCCGGTTGTATTTACTGCAAGTACAAGTCCTAGGTCAAGTGAGCCAGAATTTAAAAATCCGATCTTTCCATCATAATTATGAACATTTCCACTATTTACAGCGGCTGTAGAAGAGGCAGTAAGCGTTCTATCTGCCGTGGGTGTATTGGTATTAAATGAGCTTGATGGAGATGTTGAAATTGTCCATCCCTGCCAGCCAGCAGGATAAACAGTAGAATTTGCTGCAAGACCAGAAAAATCCTGGCTGTAAGGTACTGACTGGGCAGTGGGGCTTGTTTGTGCAAAAGTGCTTTGTACCGTTAGTCCGGCAATGAGGAGTAACAATAAAATTTTAGGTAGATTTTTTTTCTTCATGCTTAAATTTTTTAGAACAGCGAATGTAGACTTATTAATACCCTAAATGGCGTGGGTATTGGTGATAATTATAAACATTTACAATAAGATAATATATATAACTGACAGTTTTTCCGTTCATCAATAGATGGTATTGTCTTTGCGAATAAGAAGAAAATTTAATTCTATTATGCAAAAAGGCAACATAAGGGTACAAACGGAAAATATTTTTCCGATAATTAAAAAATTTCTATACAGTGAGCATGACATTTTTATCAGGGAACTTGTCAGTAATGCAGTTGATGCTACTCAAAAATTAAAAACGCTATCTTCTATTGGAGAAGCAAAAGGGGACTTAGGTGAATTAAGAATTGATGTAAAGTTAGATGCAAAGAATAAGACGCTTACCATTAGCGATAGAGGCGTAGGTATGACGGAAGAAGAAGTAGATAAATATTTAAACCAGGTCGCCTTTAGCGGAGCAGAAGAATTTTTGGAAAAATACAAAGGCCAGAATGAGAATAATATCATCGGTCATTTTGGGCTTGGGTTTTATTCATCTTTTATGGTGAGTGAAAAAGTAGAAGTGATCACAAAAAGCTTCAAAGAAAATGCGCAGGCTATGCGTTGGGAATGTGATGGCAGTCCGGAATTTATTTTAGAACCGGTTGAAAAAGAATTAAGGGGAACAGATATTATTCTTCACATAAATGAAGAGAGCAAAGAATTTTTAGATGCTTACAAAGTAAAATCTGTATTAGATAAATTCTGTAAATTTTTGCCTGTTCCAATTTATTTTAAAGATGTAAATGAAATAGTTGAAGAAGTAAAAGAAGGTGAAACTGCAAAGGAAGAAAAGCCGCTTAATAATACTCGTCCGGCCTGGACAAAAAAGCCATCTGAGTTAACAAAAGAAGATTACGAAAATTTTTATAAAGAATTATATCCTTACAATGAAACGCCCTTGTTTTGGATACATCTGAATGTAGATTATCCGTTTAACCTTACCGGCATTTTGTATTTCCCTAAAATAAAACAGAGCTATGAAATACAGAAAGATAAAATTCAATTGTACAGTAACCAGGTTTTTGTAACGGATGAAGTGAAAGACATCGTACCAGAGTTTTTAATGTTGTTGCAAGGTGTGTTGGATAGTCCGGATATTCCTTTGAATGTTAGCAGGAGTTATTTGCAGGGAGATCCAAACGTAAGAAAGATAAATGCGCATATCACTAAAAAAGTGGCTGATAAGTTGGATGAGATATTCCGTAATGACCGGAAGTCTTTTGAAGAAAAATGGGAAAGCCTGGGCCTGTTTGTTAAGTATGGTATGATGACGGATGATAAGTTCCTGGAAAAAGCAAACAGCTTTTTTGTAATGGAAGATACCACTGGTAAATTTTATACACAGGAAGAGTACAAAACAGCAACGCCCTCTCAAAAAAATAAAGATGGAAAACAGGTAATTCTATATACAACTAATCCTGTACAGCAAGATGCTTATATTCAACAAGCCGTTAATAAAGGGTATGTTGTGGTAAAAGCGGAAACACTTGTAGATGCTGCATTTATTAATAGTGTGGAAATGAAATGGAGCGATGTTATTTTTACAAGGGTAGATGCAGATATTGCAGATAATCTTATTGATAAAGCTGAAGCAACCGATAGTATTTTAAGTAAAGATGATGCTGAAAAATTAAAAAAACTATTTGAACAGCCCCAGGAAGGTTTGCATATAAATGTAGAAGTAAAAGGCCTGAGTAATGATGCACCACCGGTAACGGCTACACGCCCCGAGCAAATGCGTCGTATGAAAGATATGGCTTCAGTGGGCGGCGGTATGGCAGCATTTTATGCTCAGATGCCAGATGAAGTAACGATCACAGTTAACGGAAATCATCCTGTCTATAAAAATATACTGGCACAAACGGAAGAAGCAGTGCAGGAAAAGCAGGTGAAAAACTTGGCAGGCTTAGCACTTTTGTCACAGGGATTATTAACCGGTAAAAGCCTGACAGACTTTATAAATAGAAGTGTAGAATTAATGGAGAAATAAATAAAGAATTCGTTTTTAAATCCCTGGTAATTTTTACCGGGGATTTTTTATGTAAATAGCTCCTTCTAAATAATGTAGGTTTTTTGTGTGGAAGATTTCTTTAAAATCATTTTTTAAAAAAAGGTGTTTCTGCAAAGGGTTCAGGTAGATAACTGTTATTTTTCTTGGATTTCTCTTTAGGCTTTTGTTTATGTTATTGATAACACCACTCATGATGGTTTCATCAAATGGGTTGAACATAAAAATACAATCCGCATCATCAGGGATCTCAAAATAAAATGCATCGTTGTTAATAACGGTATAGTTTAAATTAGGGATTTCATCTTTTGTCTTTTGAAGATTTTCATTTGCAGCAACACAAAATTCTTTTGAAAAATCTATCCCTGTTATTTTTTTTACACCAAAATGAGCCGCTACACATAAGGCTCTGCCTTTGCCACAACCAATATCAACAAAATGATGAAAGGAATTAAAATTAGCTTCAGTGAAAATATTTTCAAGTAGGTCGTAGCTTGCAGGCATGTAAATAGTGGCGTGAGAAATATCGATATCTTTTTTTGAAAGCTGTTTTAATTCATCAGCTCCGGTTGTTTGTATATCATACTTTTTCTCGCCTTTTACCTCATTTTTGAGAATATGAACTGCTATTTTTAAATCCCAGTTATAGGCTAAATAAAAAAAGTATTTGAGGTATTTTAAAGACTGCATTTTTTGTTGATTGATTGATGCTGTACAAGTGAGTGACACAACGAAGTTGCGTTAAGGGCTAAAGCTGGTTCCAAATTATTGACTTAATCTGAAATCAATCACTTTTAGTTGTAATGTTTTATTTCCGTTCCATTCATTTTCGTCAATTGTAAAAACAATATCAACAGGTTTTTGCATTTGAAGAAGGTAAAATTTTTCTGCCATATTAAAACCTATTCCATTTAAAATAATATCATTTTGTTTTACCACAAAACGGACATGCAGTTCTTTTAAAATTTTCGAGTAGCCGGTATCGGTAACATTTTTTGCAATAAAAACAGGCCGCATATTTTGCGGACCAAACGGTTCCATCTGGCATATAATATTAAACAGGCTTTCTTTTATCTCTGCAAAAGTTATTTCTGCGTCGATTATTATTTCGGGGATCAATAACCGTTCATCAATTGTAGCAGCTACTACTTCTTCAAATCTTTTACTGAAGGGTTCTACATTTTCCGGTAACATGGTAAGGCCTGCCGCAGCAAAATGGCCACCGTAAGCAGTAAGGTATTCACGACATTCGTAGATGGCTTCATATAAATTAAAGCCCGGTACGCTTCTGGCACTTCCTGAAACCATATCTCCGCTTCGTGTAAGCACTACCGTTGGCCGGTAAAAGTTTTCAATAAGCCTGGAAGCTACAATACCAACCACGCCTTTATGCCAATGCTCTCTATAAACAACAGAAGATTTTTTTGTAGCAGCATTTATATCTGCGCTGATTATTTCAATTGCTTCTTCGGTGATGCTGCTATCTGCCTCTTTACGATCACTATTATCTGAGTGGAGCATTTCGGCAAATTCCATTGCAGTCTCGGGATCTTTCTCAATAAATAATTGCACTGCTTTTTTTGCATCATCCATACGGCCGGCAGCATTTACCCTTGGTGCAATTACAAATACTAGATTGGTAATAGTAAGTTGTGTTTGTATACCGCCTAATTTTATTAAAGCTTTTATACCCGGTGAAGGATTTGTATTTATTTTTTGCAAACCGAAAAATGCCATTACCCTGTTTTCCCCCGTCATAGGAACAATATCAGCAGCAATTGCAGTGGCAACAAGATCTAAATGTTGGTATAAATTTTCTGCAGGTAATGATAGTCTTTCGGTAAGAGCTGTCATTAATTTAAAACCAACACCACAGCCACACAATTCTTTGTAAGGATAATTGCAATCAACTTGCTTGGGGTTTAAAACGGCAATTGCATCAGGTATTTTTTCTCCTGGTAAGTGATGGTCGCAGACAATAAAATCAATACCTAACGAGGACGCATAAGCTATTAATTCTACAGATTTAATTCCACAGTCCAGGCAAATGATCAGCGAAAAATTATTTGCCGCAGCAAAATCAATTCCCATTTTGCTTACACCATATCCTTCTCTGTAACGGTGAGGAATATAAAAATCAACGAGGGAAGTTGTATGTGTATTGCTTATAAAACTGTACATGGAGGCAACGGAAGTTGTGCCATCTACATCATAATCTCCAAATACAAGTATTTTTTCCTTCTTGTCAAATGCTTTGCAGATGCGTTCCACGGCCTTATCCATATCCTTCATCAGCCATGGGCTATGCAACATTTCAAGGGATGGACGAAAATATTCTTTGGCCAATTCAAAAGTAGAAATGCTCCGTTGCAACAATATATTGCATACGGTAGCGTTTATACCTAATGCTTTTTTTAAGTCTTGGGCATCAGTATTTTCATTGGGTAATAAAGTCCATCTTTTTTCCAAAATTAATATTTTCTGTCAGTTGTAAACCTTACCAGTTCTTCAAGGGCAGCTCTCACAGGCGATGCAGGAAAGGAATATAATATTTCCAGTGCATCATCCCGGTATTGCCCCATTTTTATTTCTGCGTATTTTATTCCCCCACTTTTCACAACAATATCTACAACCTCTTTCACCTTCTTCTTATTTTTATTTTCATTTTTTACAATGTAAATAATATTACGGGCTGTCTTTTTGTCAATATTATTCAGGGTAAATATTAAAGGCAATGTTAGTTTTTTTTCCTGAATATCGTTGCCCGTCGGTTTGCCGATATCAGATGAGCCATAATCAAAAAGGTCATCTTTAATCTGGAAAGCAATTCCTACTTTTTCTCCAAACAATTTCATTTGTTCAGTAATATTCTTATCCTTTGTTGTACTGAAAGCGCCTACACCACAGGCAGACGAGAGCAGCGATGCCGTTTTATTCTTTATAATTTCAAAATATACAGCTTCATCAAGATTAAGCTTTCTTGATTTTTCCATCTGCAATAATTCACCTTCGCTCATTTTTCTTACTGCATCAGAAAGGATCTGTAGATGTTCAAAGTCACTGTTTTCAGTGGAAAGCAGCAGTCCTTTTGATAATAGATAATCGCCAACAAGTACAGCAATCTTATTTTTCCAAACAGCGTTTATAGAAAAAAAACCTCTTCTTTCATATGACTCATCCACCACGTCATCATGCACCAATGTTGCAGTATGGAGCATTTCCACAAGAGCTGCAGCCCTATAGGTACTTTCGTTAATTTCGCCATGCAATTTGGCACTTAAGAATACGAACATGGGCCTTAATTGTTTTCCCTTGCGCTTAATAATATATTTCATTATACTATCCAACAATGGCGTTTGACTTTTTACTGCAGCAGAAAATTTCTGTTCAAATATTTTTAATTCAGCACCAATGGTATCGTTTACAATCTTCCTCATAAAAGAAGCAATTTAGGGCAGACGCAGCCGATAAAAAATATTTTTTTAATAGTATGAGGAAATAAATAATAGTTATTTGATGCAGCGTATATGAATTGGTATAACTCTTGATATACAGAAAAAACATCTAACTGAAGTCAGGGCAATTATAAATTAATGCTAAAAAAGTTTGTATATTAGTCCTCATTCTGTAAATTTGCAAAAATCAACTCGTATATTTAGAAATCTATCAATCATTAAGTTATGACAAGCAAAAAGTACAAATTATTATTAATGGTGTTTATGTTCCTGGCTACAGCAACATTTGCACAAACTGGAGGTGGGTATGACATCTACGATTCAAGCGTAGTACCTGCCAACAGAATGGGTCAACAAAACGAATTCTGGAATAATTCGTATGACTTTCCTGCAAAGCCACGTAATCAGTGGGAAATAGGTGGATCTTTGGGGTTATTCAATGTAAGCGGTGACGTATCTACGAAACCTCTCACTTTCCCAAATTTTGATCTTCATATTAGGAAAGCATTCGGTTATGTTTTCTCCTTAAGGCTTCAGTATCTGAATGCACAAGGTAAAGGGCAGAACTGGACAGCTGCTTCTGGCTATACAAATAATACAGCTTGGGCCGGTTATAATTCTGGTGTAGTTTATTATAACTACAAAACACAATTACAGGATTTAGGTTTACAGGGAATAGTAACATTGAACAACATTCGTTTCCATAAGCAAAAGACTGGTATTGTATTATATGCTGGTGCTGGTATCGGCGTAAGTGCATTTGATACTAAGATAAATGCTTTGGACGCTAACGGAGCTCCTTATTTAGCTCTATTCCAAAAAGTATATGCACAATATGGTGGAGGAACTTACAAGCAGAGAAAAGATATTAGGAAAGCATTGAAAGATGGTATGGATGATACTTATGAGACTCAAGCTCAAAATGAGAACACAAGACGTCCTATAATTGGCAATAAAACACTTAAACCTTCGGGAACTGTGTTAGCGGGTGTAGCTTTTAAATTAAGCAAAAGAGTGAATTTAGCTCTTGAAGATAGGATAACATTCATAAAAACGGATTTACTTGACGGTCAGGAGTGGGAAGAAACAAATACACTGACACGTGATTTTGATTCTTACAATTATGCTTCTTTGGGTATCAACGTTAATATTGGTAGCAAAGCTGTTGAGCCATTATGGTGGTTAAATCCTTTGGATTACGCTTATAGCGAATTGAACAATCCTAAGCACATGAAACTTCCAAAACCAGTATTCAACGATGCTGATGGTGACGGTGTAATTGACGAGTTGGACCGTGAGCCGAACACTCCTGCAGGTTGTCCTGTTGATACACACGGTGTAACTAAGGATACAGATGGTGATGGTGTTCCGGATTGTAAAGACAAACAATTGATCACTCCTACAGAGTGTCAACCAGTTGATGCTGACGGTGTTGGTAAATGTCCAGACCCGGCATGTTGTAAGAACATGGCAGCTGTGGTAACTAATCCTTGCCCGACAGATTATCCAAGTGTTACATTTAAAAATGGTAGTTCTTCTTTAAGTACAGATGCAAAAGCTTTATTAGCTACAGCTGCTGCTAAAATGAAAGCTAGTCCTACATGTAACATCAGTATAGATGGATATCCTGAAGCTTCGAAAGCATCTCAGTCATTAGCTCAGAAAAGATTAGACGCTATTAAAAACTACCTTGTTGAAAAAGAAGGTATTAGTGCAGACAGGATCAGTACTAACCCTGTTGTAGGTGGTGGCGATAAAAATATAATTGACATCAAGTCAAACTAAACTAAGTTTTAATTCCACTTTTTGCTCAATGATGAAACCCTCCCATTTTGGGAGGGTTTTTTATTGGGCTTTATACTATCATTAACGATTGAATTTTGGAGAATAATTAAATTAGGCTCATTTTTGAATTAAATCTATTAATTTTGCACTTCTTTATGAGAATAATAAGAAATTTCCTGGCATTATTTATCGTGATATTGATATCAGCTTCATGTAGCAAATTCAGTAAAATTGAAAAGAGTAAGGATACTGATTATAAGCTGACAAAGGCGGATGAATTTTATGCTAATAAGAAATACAAATATGCGCAGCAATTGTATGAGGAGTTATTTCCTTCATTTAAAGGCAGCCAGAAATTTGAAGATCTTTATTACAAGTATGCTTATTGTTTTTATTATGACAAGCAATATAAGGATGCTGAGAATTTATTTAAGGGATATCTGGAGACATTTCCAAATAGTCCTAAGGCAGAAGAGGTTGATTATATGAGATCTTATTGTTTTTACAAAGAAAGCCCTAAGCTTGAGTTAGAGCAGGTGAATACGGTAAAAGCGATGAATATGATGCAAAGCTTTATCAACACACATCCTGGTTCTTCCAGAATAAAAGATGCAAATGATGTGATAGACAAATGCCGGGCAAAGTTGGAATTAAAGGATGCAAGAGCAGCTGAGTTATATTATAATCTTACCCAATACCGGGCTGCTGCTTTAGCATATACTGAACTATTAAATTCTTATCCAGAGTCATTAAAAGGAGAGGAGTATAAATTAATGGTAGTAAAGGCTTATTACAAATTTGCAAAAATGAGTTATGAGATTAAGCAAATCGAAAGATTTGAGAAAGTAACTACAGAATATCAGGATTTTGTCGACAGGTTTCCAGATAGTAAATTATTGAAAGAAGCAGAAGATTATAGCAATTTAAGTAAAAATCACATAAAAGAAATACAAAATGAGCAAATTACGTCGTCAGCAAAATAGCAACACAAGCAGCAGTGTAGAGCCAAAAAAACTAATTGATCTAAAAAATAAAACTGGTAATTTGTATGAGTCTATTGCAATAATTGCAAAAAGGGCTAATCAGATAAATATTACTATTAAGGAAGAGTTGCATAACAAATTGGAAGAGTTTGCAAGTCATACAGATAGCCTGGAAGAAATTCATGAAAATAAGGAGCAAATAGAAATTTCACGTGCTTACGAACGTATGCCTAACCCTGCATTATTGGCAACAACGGAATTTTTGGAAGACAAAGTTTACTTCCGTAGGAACGATGAGGATTTGTTTAGCTAATTATTTACAAAAATCTTTTCAATAAGAAGTTATAATTTTAACGACGGTTATTCACCGTCGTTTTTTATTTATGCTAAAGGGTAAAAAGATAATTTTAGGTATTACAGGTAGCATTGCCGCATATAAAGCTGTACTTATTGTACGCCTGTTGGTAAAAGCAGGAGCTGAGGTAAAGGTGATAATGACGCCAGCTTCCACAGATTTTATAACTCCGCTCACGTTAAGTACTTTATCAAAAAATGAGGTTTTATCACAACTTTCAGATAATATTTCTTGGGCGAATCATGTAATGCTAGGTCGATGGGCAGATATGATGATCATTGCACCATTAAGCTGTAACACACTATCGAAAATGGCTAATGGAGCCTGCGATAATTTATTATTAGCTGTTTATTTATCAGCTACATGCCCCGTTGTCGTAGCCCCTGCAATGGATGAAGATATGTGGCAACACCCCACAACCAAACAAAATATTTCAAAGTTAAAATCATTCGGCAATCACATTGTACCAGTATCTAACGGTGAACTGGCAAGTGGCTTATCAGGAGATGGGCGAATGAATGAGCCATCAAATATAATCTCATGGATAGAAGATTTTTTTTCTCAGTCGAAACAATTGGCTGGGAAAAAAGTTTTGGTTACCGCCGGTCCTACTTTTGAGGCGATTGATCCTGTACGGTTTATTGGTAATCATTCTTCAGGTAAAATGGGAATTGCATTAGCAGAAGAGTTCAAAAAAAGAGGTGCGGAAGTTTTGTTGGTCACCGGACCGGTTTCTGAACATATCCCGGGAAATATAGAAACTGTGAGAGTTACGTCTGCCGAAGAAATGTTGGAGCAATGTATGTGTGTATTTGGAACCATGGATATAGTTGTAATGGCCGCCGCAGTCGCTGATTATACCATTGAAAAACCTGCCAGTCAGAAAATTAAAAAGGATAGTACAACATTGTCAATTGAATTGAAAAAAACAACTGATATTTTAAAAACCATGGGTACTAAAAAATATCCTGGGCAATTCCTGGTAGGTTTTGCACTTGAAACAACCAATGAGAAAGAAAATGCTTTAAAAAAACTGGAGTCGAAAAATGCAGATATGATAATACTAAATTCGCTGAATGATAAGGATGCAGGATTTGGCCACAGCACTAATAAAATAACTATTTTTGATAAAAAGGCAAACGAATATCCTTTTGATACGAAATCTAAAAAAGAATTGGCTTCAGATATTATAAATACTATTATTTCAATCTCACATGCGTAAAATTATTTTTTATTTTATAGTGTTTCTTTTTTCTGCAGCTGCAAATGCGCAGGAATTAAATGCCAGGGTAACTGTGGTATCAGATAGGGTAGGTAATACTGTAAATAAAAATGTATTCATAACATTACAAAAAGCACTCACTACATTTTTAAATACGAAAAAATGGACAACTGATGTATTTGCCCAAAATGAAAAAATAGATTGTAATTTTCTTTTAAACCTGGAGCCAGGTGCTGATGCCAATGTTTATAATGCATCACTAACGGTGCAGGCTGCTCGTCCTGTTTTTAATTCTTCCTATATATCCCCCATCATTAATTTTAAAGATGCCGATGTCACTTTTAAATATATCGAATTTCAGCAATTGGTTTTTAATGAGAACAGTGTAAGCGGTTCTGATGCTTTAGCATCAAACCTTACCGCCATATTTGCTTATTATGCAAATGTGATAATTGGATTTGATTACCTCTCATATTCACCAAATGGCAGTAGTAATTATTTTACTAAAGCACAGAACATAGTAAATAATGCACCCGATGGAAGAGGCATCTCTGGCTGGAAGGCTTTTGATGGTATCAGGAACAGGTATTGGCTTATAGAAAATTTGCTCAATTCACGTTATGCAGCAATGCAGGATATTTATTACCGTTATTACAGACTTGTACTTGATAAAATGTATGATGACCAGGTGGCTGCAAGAGTGGAACTTGTAAATATTCTGAATCTTTTGAATAGCTATAATACTGATAACCCAAACACTATGATCAACCAGTTCTTTTTTCAGGGGAAGTCTAATGAATTAATTCAGATTCTTTCTAAAGGTGCACCACAGGATAAGGCAAGAGCTTTGGAACTTTTACCAAAATTAGATCTTACAAATGCTGCCCAGTATAAAGCAGGATTGCAATGAGGAAGTTAATAAATTTATTTATAGTACTGCTGATTGCATGTTCATGCAATAACAAGCCAAAAGATATATTACCGGTTTCAAAAATGAAAGCAGTTTTGTGGGATTATATTTTGGCTGATGTCTTCACGACAGACTATATTTCAAAGGATTCATCCAAAAATACTGTGCTGGAAAATGCCGGTCTGCAAAAGACAGTATTTAATTTTCATCATGTAACTAAAGAACAATTTTATAAAAGCTACAGGTATTATCTTAACCATGGAGATGAAATGCAGAGAATGCTCGATTCGTTGGTTGCACAGAAAAACAGGAATAGAGAAAAAAATATAAACAAACTAAAAAGGGACTGATATGAATAAAATTGTTTCAAACGCAGACGAGGCAATTGCAGACATTCAAGATGGACAAACGATCATGCTTGGGGGATTCGGGTTGTGCGGAATTCCTGAAAACTGTATTGCTGCGCTTGAAAAAAAAGCTGTAAAAAATCTTACCTGTATTTCTAATAATGCCGGGGTAGATGATTTTGGAATTGGTTTATTGTTGAAACAAAAACAAATCAGAAAAATGATTGCTTCGTATGTAGGCGAAAATGCAGAGTTTGAGAGATTATTACTGAGTGGTGAAATGGAAGTACAACTTATTCCGCAAGGTACACTGGCTACCCGGTGTATGGCTGCAGGGTATGGAATGCCGGCAATATTTACGCCTGCAGGTGTAGGAACTGAAGTAGCTGTAGGAAAAGAAGTAAGGAATTTTAATGGGAAAGATTATCTTCTGGAAGAAGCATTTGATGCTGATTTTGCAATTGTGAAAGCCTGGAAAGGGGATATGCAGGGAAATCTTATTTATAAGGGCACAGCTCGTAATTTTAATCCTGTGATGGCAATGGCTGGCAGAATAACTATTGCAGAAGTTGAAATATTGGTAGAAGAGGGAGAGTTAGATGCAGACCAGGTACATACGCCGGGTATTTATGTTCATCGTATTTTTCAAGGAAAAAATTACGAGAAAAGAATTGAGCAAAGAACTGTGAGAAAACCAGAAAACTAAACCTGTTATGGCACTTAATAAATTTCAGATAGCTCAACGGATTGCTAAAGAATTACAGGATGGCTTTTATGTAAATCTAGGGATAGGTATACCAACATTGGTTGCCAACTATATTCCTGTGGGCATGGATGTTGTATTGCAAAGTGAAAATGGATTGTTGGGCATGGGACCTTTTCCAATAGAAGGAGAGGAAGATGCAGATCTGATAAATGCAGGTAAACAAACAATTACAACTTTACCAGGTTCTTCTTTTTTTGATAGTGCATTAAGCTTTGGAATGATACGTTCCGGCAAAGTAAATCTTACTGTTTTAGGAGCAATGGAAGTAAGTGAAAAAGGTGATATTGCCAGTTGGAAAATCCCTGGTAAAATGGTGAAAGGAATGGGTGGTGCAATGGACTTGGTGGCAAGTGCAAAGAATATCATTGTGGCAATGATGCATACCAACCCAAAAGGTGAGAGTAAGTTACTGCCAGAATGTGTACTACCGCTAACGGGTGTACGCTGTGTTAAAAAAATCGTCACTGATCTTGCGGTAATTCAATTAACAGAAAAAGGATTTAAACTTTTAGAAAGAGCGCCTGGTGTAACAATTGAGGAAATTATATCTAAAACAGCAGCGCCACTCATTATTGAAGGAAATATCCCGGAGATTGAGTTGTAAATATATTCTTGTATTAAAAAATAAAAAACCGTCCTTTAGAGACGGTTTTTTTATTACTATAAAATTCGGCTTATTATTTCAACTAAACTTTTGGCGCAGCCGCTAAAATTTCTTCACTTACCCTATTTGCATATTTCTCAAAATTTTTAATGAATTGCATTGCCAGTTCCTTTGCTTTTTCATCATAACTTTCTTTGTCAGCCCAGGTGTTTCTTGGGTTTAGAATTTCTGATGGCACTCCCTCGCATTCTGTTGGTACCAACATCCCGAAAACCGGATGTGGTTCATAACTGGCGTTATCTAATTTGCCTGATAAAGCCGCAGATATCATAGCCCGTGTATAAGCAAGTTTCATACGCTGGCCAGTGCCATATGCACCACCGCTCCAGCCTGTATTTACCATCCAAACATTTACATTATGGTCCTTCATTTTATTGCCGAGCATTTCCGCATACTTACCCGCGTGTAATGGTAAAAATGGTGCACCAAAGCATGCGCTGAAAGTTGCTTTAGGCTCTGTAACGCCTGCCTCAGTGCCGGCTACTTTTGCAGTATAACCGCTAATAAACTGGTACATAGCCTGACCTGCCGTAAGTTTACTTATCGGGGGTAAGATACCATACGCATCAGCAGTCAATAAGAAAATGTTTTTAGGAGTTTTACCCACTGAAGGATTAAGCGCATTACTAATAAAAGTAAGTGGATAGCTCACACGGGTATTCTCTGTTATTTTTTTACTTGCAAAATCTATTTTATCAGTTCCTTCTATGAAAGTAATATTTTCCACCAGCGCTCCGGGTCTAATAGCACGGAATATTTCTGGCTCCTTCTCCTCACTAAGATCAATTGTTTTTGCGTAGCATCCACCTTCAAAATTAAATACACTGTCTTCGGTCCAGCCATGTTCATCATCGCCGATCAATTTACGGGAAGGGTCAGCACTCAATGTCGTTTTACCGGTACCACTCAATCCAAAAAATATAGCAGTATCGCCATTGCAGCCCATATTTGCGCTGCAATGCATACTAAGTACGTTTGCACGCATAGGTAAAACGTAATTCAGCATCCCAAAAATTCCTTTCTTTATTTCTCCGGTATAACCTGTGCCACCAATTAAAATTGTTTTATGAGTGTAACTTGCAATAGCAAAATTATCCTGCCTCGTACCATCAACATTGGGATCTGCTTTAAAGCCCGGTGCCTGTATTAAATGCCAATGCGGAGTAAAATTTTTTAGCTCACTTAGTGTAGGGCGGATAAACATGTTATAACAAAAAAGGTTGTTGGCGGGGTTCTCATTTATAACCCGTAAGCTAAGGCGGTATTTTGTATCTGCGCATGCAAAGCAATCACGTACCCATACTTCTTTATCGTTTAGGTAATTCAGCATTTTCTCCTTTAACTGAAAAAAATATTTTTCATCTATGGGAATATTAAAATCATTCCAGTTAACTGAATCTTCAGTTAGAGCGTCTTTTACGGTAAATTTATCTTTAGGACTTCGTCCGGTAAATTTCCCTGTATTAATTACTAAGGCGCCGGTATCGTTTAGCACTCCTTCTCCACGGCTGACTGTTTGAGTAATCAATTCTTCAGGAGATAATTGGTAATGAATAGGCTTTACAGGGTGTAAGCCGATATTGTCCAAAGCTTTTGCAGGAGCTTCGGGCATAGTCATAGTAGACATAGCAAGCATCGTTTAGTGATGCTGCAAAGGTAGTGTATGATAAAATGAACAGCATTTCAAAAACCTTATAAAATCAATATGTTTATCTATGGTTTTGCTCAAATCCTTATTGTTTTTTTTAAAATGTACTGTATTTATAAATAACTCTCCAACATCTGCACATTAGTGTTGAAATTGGTATATTTTTTTTGAAGATATTTTAATTAGTTAAATCTAAATAAAGCTTTTAATAACGATTGAATATTCTAATGATTACTTTCCATTTTTTTAAATATTTATATAACGTATATTGTGTCACTTTAATGTTAAAATAAAGCACATGAAATATCTTCCTTTAAACCCCGAAATATTTATTGAGAACCGCAAAAGGTTTATTGAAAAAATGGATAAAAATGCCATTGCAATTTTTAACAGCAATGATGAGTTACCAGCTAATGGAGATGCCCTGCATAAATTTAAACAAAACTCTGATTTGCTATGGCTTACGGGAATAGAGCAGGAAGACAGCATGTTGGTTTTATTTCCGGATAACCCGGATATAAAATACAGGGAAGTGCTGATATTAACACGACCTAACGAATTAAAAGAAAAGTGGGATGGCCACCGGTTAAGGGTAAACGAAGCGCAGGCAGTTTCCGGTATAAAAACTATCGTATGGCTCGATGTATTGGAGGGCTTCTTACAGCCATGGATCCATCTTGCTGATACTATTTATTTAAACAGCAATGAAAACGATCGCAAATCGAACCTGTTAGCAGTAAGGGATTACCGATATGCAGAAATGATGAAGCAGAAATATCCATTGCATAATTATAAAAGGAGTGCCCGCTTATTAAAAGATCTGAGAGCAATAAAATCTGCGCTTGAAGTAGAAGTTATTCAGAAAGCAATTGATATAACTGACAATACGTTCAGACGTTTATTACAGTTTATTAAACCTGGTGTGAGCGAATACGAAATTGAAGCAGAGATATTTCATTCTTTTTTAATGCAGAGATCAAGCGGTCCGGCTTATGGGTCTATCATTGCCAGCGGCGACAGGGCGAGAACATTGCATTACGTGGAGAACAACCAGGAGTGTAAAGATGGAGAATTGATACTGATGGATTTTGGTGCTGAGTACGGAAACTATGCAGCAGACCTTACACGGACCATACCGGTAAATGGCAAATTTGGCCGTAGGCAGAAAACAGTTTACAATGCATGCCTTCACCTGCATCATTATGCTGCCAGTATTTTAAAGCCGGGTATTACTATAGCCGCTTATACTGAGAAAGTAGGGGATGAAGCTACCGTTATTTTTCAAAAAATAGGATTGCTCCGTAAATCAGAAATAAAAAATGAGGATCCTGAAAACCGGGCTTACCGAAAATATCTTTACCACGGTATTTCTCATCATTTAGGATTAGATGTACATGACGTAGGAACCAAAACAGACCCTATAAAAGCAGGGATGGTATTTACAATAGAACCTGGTATTTATATCGAAGAAGAAAAATTAGGAGTGCGTAT
>JBDSIB010000140.1:0-52052 GCA_039918155.1 Ferruginibacter sp. | reverse complement strand
AAAACAGCTGATTCAACTATTCTTTGGGTAACGATCACCGGAACTATTTGTTTGCTTATTGCTTTTACAATGCTTTTTAACCTCCCGGGAAATGTTGCCAATCCAATTAAAGAGCTCACTAAGAGTATTAAAGAAATAGCAGCACAGAATTATTCTCAACGGGTAAATTTTGAGCAGCACAATGAATTTGGTCAATTGGCAGAATCCTTTAACAGTATGGCTGAAAAATTACAGGAATATAAAGCCGGTGATCTCGAAAAATTAATGGTGGCAAAAAAGAGAATAGATACATTGATCAATAATATGAGTGATCCTGTTATTGGCCTGGATGAAAATGACCGTATTCTTTTTATGAATAATGTTGCGCTGAAAATCGCCGGAATAAGTGTTGAAGCAACCATTGGCAAGAAGGTGCAGGATGTGGCAATGCAGAATGATCTTATAAGAACCCTGGTGCAGGATATCTTTGTTGAAAGTAAAATTGAGAGTCCCGGGAAATCTTCCCCAATAAAAATATATGCGGATAATAAAGAAAGCTATTTTGAAAAGAACATTATCCCCATAAAAATTATTCCAACAGGTGAAAAAGAAGAAAAGAAGATCGGCAATGTGATTTTGTTAAGAAATATTACCCCTTACAAAGAGCTTGATTTTGCGAAAACAAATTTTATTGCAACGGTATCCCATGAATTAAAAACGCCTATTTCCTCCATCAAAATGAGCTTACAGCTATTGGAAAATAAGCAGGTAGGAGAACTGAATTCTGAGCAGCATGAATTGGTAGAAAGTATTAAAGAAGATGCAGGCAGATTGCTGAAAATAACCGGTGAGTTATTGAATATGACGCAGGTAGAAAGCGGAAGTATACAGATGAATCTTTTACCTGTTGATGCAAAAAATATCATTGATTATGCAGTAAATGCAAACAATGCTGCAGCAGAAAGCAAACAGGTGAAACTGAAAATAAATTTGCCAAACGATTTGCCAAAAATACTTGCTGACCAGGATAAGACTTCGTGGGTGCTCACTAATTTATTATCAAATGCTATCCGCTATTCATACGATAATTCCCTTGTACAAATTGACGTAGCAAAAGAAAAGGATGCCATAAAATTTTCTGTAAAAGATACCGGGCAAGGCATCTCACCACAATATGTTGACAAAGTTTTTGATCGTTACTTCCGCATTCCCGGTTCCAAAAAAGAAGGTACTGGTCTGGGTCTGAGCATCAGCAAAGAATTTATTGAAGCACAGGGTGGAAAGCTTTCCGCGATAAGTGAATTTGGCGCAGGGAGTACTTTTTCGTTTACGCTTAACAGTATTTAGTGTGATCAGCGCATGATACTTCAATAAGGAATTATAATGGATAATTTCCGGCAATAGGTATAAATATTTGCTTTGTTTAACGATACAAGCAACAAGATAAATACATAAAAAAATACTTTAGTATAGAAAATTTCTTCCTCTCAATTGCAGTCGCATCTTTTGGCAAAATGCAGTTCCCTTACTTTACTCTTTAAAGGAATATTACATAACAACCTAAGTCTTTGTCTTCTTTTTATTTTCCAGGCCTCTACGAAACATTTTTATAAAGTGTAAATACATTATTTAATTGTCAGTTCATTTAACCCTTCTTTTTTTAATTCTTTGTTGATCTCCGAAATATCAATAGCCTTTACTTTCTCCCAGGATTGTTCAAGTGCTTTCATATTATTCATTGCATCATTTACATCTTTGATCATATTTATTGTTGGCGGCATATCTGATTCCTGTAGCAGACCAAACGAAAAAGCAAATGAACTGTACACAGCATTTAAGTTCTTCGATCCGCCTTTTCCATTTTCAAGATCAGTGATGCTTTTATCCAGGCGGGTTAATAGATCCGTTAGTTTTCCGGAATTATTTGCTAACAGAGTTTTTATTTCTAGATGAAGTCTTCCTGTTTCATCCGTAATACTGGAAATTATTTTTCTCCCATCATAACAAAACATAGAAAGATCAAATTGCTTTTTTAATTCTGATGTTGGTGTTTTGACTCTTGGATCCATGGCAACAGTAATTGCCTCTGTAAAAGTTTGTCTGGCTACAGAAAGTTTAATTGTATAATTACCGGGCATCACCCAGGGCGAAGTAGGAGAGGGTGCCGTATTTTTATAAATAGCCGCAATAGGAAATGAAGGCGGAAGATTGAGCGGATCATAATGTAAGTTCCAGGTAAAGCGATGTGCACCTTGCTGGGTAGATAAGATCTGCTGTGGCCTCAACCAATACAGTGGAATATCTACCTCCGGCACTTTATATAAAGTGTCGTTACTGCTGTAATGCCTTACCCGCTTCCCATTTGCATCAAAAATATCGAGCGCTACTGCTCCCGGGATGTTTGCATTTAAATAATAATCAATGCTGGCGCCGTTAGGCGGATTTTGGCCGGCCGGTTCATCTGGTGGTAAAGGAGTATCGGTATTGAGGTTCCATCTCACCCTTACTGCATTTCCGGGTTTAAATAAAACAGAATGTTGTGCAACATTATTGTTGATTTGCCGCAAACGGCTTATATCATCCAGTATCCAAAAGCCTCGGCCATGCGTCGCTACCACGAGGTCATTACCTTTTATCATCAGATCACGTACAGATGTGGCCGGCATATTTAAGCGAAGCGATTGCCAGTGGTCGCCATCGTCGAATGACACATAAGTAGCAGTTTCTGATGAAGCATATAACAAACCCTTCTTTTTGGGATCTTCCCTTACCGCATTTATCGGATCATCAGGAAGGCCCTTTACAATTTTGTTCCATGTTTTTCCGCCATCATGTGTTTTATAAATATAGGCACGCATGTCATCACAGCGAAGCCGGCTCACTGCTGCATAGACTGTGTTTACATCAAAGTGCCCGGCATCCATTACGGAAATCTTGCTCCACGATGTAATGGCTGTTGGTGTTACATTCTGCCAGGATTTACCTCCATCTTTGGTAACATGAATTAATCCATCATCCGTTCCTGCCCATATCGTATTAATATTTAGAGGTGAAGGCGCAACAGTATAAATTACGCCGCGGCGTTGCATTTTCTTTACAGATGAATCATTATAAATACCAACACTTGCAGGAACATCCCAGCTTTCCCTTGAAAGATCAGGACTTATCACCTGCCAGTCATTTCCGCCATTTTGTGTTTTAAATAAAACATTATTTGCATAATATAAAGTCTTATTATCGACCGGAGAAAATACAACAGGTTCTGTCCGCACAGCACGATATTTTATATTTCGTGTAGGCCCTGGCGTTATATTTTGTACCTGGCCGGTAATTTTATTATATTTTGAAATTTTTCCACCATACACAATATTTGAATTAAGAGGATCAGCTGCCACATATCCATACTCTTGCGCACCTACCGGGTGCCAGTCTCTGAAATTAATTTCTCCATCATTTCCCCGTGAAGCAATACCTACAGAACCACTTTCCTGCTGACCGCTGTATACATTATATGGGAAAGCATTGTCCGCACTTACATGATACAACTGTGCAGTTGGCTGATTGTACCATGAACTCCAGGTATCGCCTCCGTTCACTGTAATGATAGCTCCCTGGTCGCCTGTTACCAACATAATTTTTGTATTAAGCGGATTGATCCAGATATTCTGGTAATCGTCTCCACCCGGTGCGCCACGAATACCCGTCCAGTGTTTTGCCCCATCAACGGATTTCCATACAACAATACTTGTACTGTAAACAATATCAGGGTTCATGGCATCCACCATTAATTCGGGAACGTCACCACCACCGATCCGTGCTTCCGGTCTGCCATCATCTGAAATTCTCAGCCAGTTTTCACCAGCATCATCTGAGCGATAAATGCCCATCCCGGTACCGGTTCCATATTCATTTGGTTCTGTAGTTCCAATAGCCATATACAGGATGTTAGAAGAGGAGGCAGCAATAGCCAGGTGCGCCTGTACCATGTTCGCCGGCAGGCCATTGGATAATTTCTTCCACGTTTTTCCTCCGTCCATTGATTTAAAAATACCGCCTTTGGTTCCAGCCCAGGCCCCGTTTTCCCACGGCCCTTCACGGGATTGCCAAAGCGTTGCATAAATAATATTGGGATCATTGGGATCAATTTCTACATCGTCCCCACCGGTATTTTCATCTACATATAATACTTTTTCAAATGATTTGCCGCCATCCTCTGACCGGTAAACTCCTCTCTCTTCATTTGGCCCGTAAGGATGCCCCAATACCGCAACAAAAAGCCGTTCCGGATTTTTTGGATCCACAGCAATCTTAGGAATTTGCTGTCCGTCCCGCAAGCCTGTGTGTGTCCATGTTTTTCCGGCGTCGGTTGATTTATAAATTCCATCTCCTGTTGAAAGATCGGGACGATGCAATCCTTCGCCACTGCCTACATAAATAATATCGGGGTTAGAAGGAGATACCGTTATGGTACCGATAGAACCTGTGGGCTCCTTATCAAAAATGGGAAGCCAGGTGCGGCCATAATCAGTGGTTTTCCAGACGCCACCATTGTTTACCCCGATGTAAAATATATTTGGTTGTGTTGGTACACCGGCTGCGCCCACTGTTCTTCCGCCGCGGTAGGGGCCAATACTTCTCCATTGTAAACCTGATAAAAGTGAAGTGTCAACAGGTTGGGCAACTAATGTATAAGAAGCAAAAAAAAGTATTAATAAACCTAAAAATTTTTTTATGATTTTTTTCATTGAGGATGAAATTGAAATGAATGGAGGTTCTAAGGTAGGTAGAAATAGGAAGGAAAACTTTGCTTTAGAATTTGTATTTGCTGTCGATATTGCCACAATCACGATTTTCCGCCGTCACGGTTACCGGTCTTGTAAAGTAAAACCTATAAGACGTCATAATTTCTTTAGAAAGAGTAAATGTGTTAAAACGTCTAAATAATATTTTTGAGGGATCGCATCAGGAGATGGGGAAGAGAATGCATTACTTCGCTACTCTCTTAAGCAGCATGACATAACCACACAGGTCTTTTTTCTTTTTCTTATTTTCCTGTACAGGTTTTATCATATGGTATTCTGTAACCTTCGGAATGTAATCGTAGCTGATGACATTACCATCTACATCGCCCCACATTTTTTTCTGGTATACAACCTGCCTTTCACTCCAGTCAAACATACGCACTTCATATAACTTACTGGTGATATCTCCGATGAATACAAACTGGTACCAGGTGCCCTCTGTTAATGGAACAATAACCGGCATTTCATAACCACTTTCCATGGTCATAGAAGCTTCTTTTATCACAATGAATCCTTTCTCTGCCATTAGCGCTTTGATACTATCTGCCTGGTGCTTAATATCAGCATTGCTACAGGCGGCCTGGCGTATAATATTTTGTGCACTGGATGATAAACCGGTGAGGAGAAGGGACAAGAAAATAATTACAAGTAAGCGGCTTTTCATTTCTATGGAGGTCTCTTGTGGTAATTGGACAAAACAATATTAGGCAATTTATTCCCAATTTGCAAATATCGGCTTGATGTTACAAACGGCTCAGTTAAACGAATATTGTGCCGCTTGTGTAAATGGTGGGTTAACTACAGAATTACTTTAATTTTTATAAAAATAATACGTGCCGGCCTGTTGTAAGCAGGTGATTACCAATTCGTTTATACAAACATGCGCAGGAAGCCCGGCACAGTAAAAAATAGCGTCAGCAATGTCATTTCCTGTTAGCGGTACAAAACCATTGTAAGCAGAAGTTGCTTTTCCTTCATCCCCTTTAAATCTTACCAAAGAAAATTCGGTTTCTACCGCTCCCGGGTAAATGCCTGTTACTTTTATCCCATGCTTAAGCAGGTCTATCCGCATAGCTTTGGTAATGGCATCTACCGCAAATTTACTTGCACAGTAAACATTTCCGTTTTCATACACTTCCTTACCAGCTACCGAACTAATATTGATGATATGAGGATTGCTGCTGTTTTTTAAAAAGGGTAATGTAGCACGGCTTACGTACAAAAGGCCGTCGACATTGGTATGCATCATTGTATCCCAATCCTCCATATCCGCCTCATCAAATGGCTCTTTGCCCAACGCAAGCCCGGCATTATTTATAAGCAGGTCAATAGTTTTAAATTTCTCCGGTAAATTTTCAATGGCATTAAAAACTGCTTCTTTTACCTGCACATCAAAGCAGCAGATCTCGATCTTTACCGGGTAAAGCTTTTGCAATGCTTCTTTTAGAGATTGTAAACGTTCTGCACGTCTTCCTGTAAGAATAAGGTTATCGCCATCTGCAGCAAATTTGTGTGCACACGCTTCTCCAATACCCGCAGTTGCACCTGTTATCAATATGGTTTTATTCATACTGCAAAATAAAGCCTTTCTAAAATAAGGAGAATAAAAAACTAGCGGATCAAAATAACAGAGCCTTTCTTTTTAATTTTCTTTCCAAGATAATCGGTGGCTTCAGCATACCATACAAAAGTCCCTGCCGGCTGATCTGCACCATTCAATTTTCCATTCCAGCCTTGCCCGATCTGTGTGGTGGAATAAACAAGCTGACCCCAACGGTTATAGACACTGAACAATTCCAATGATCGGATGCCTAATGCAATTGGCCGGAAAATATCATTGATACCATCAGCATCAGGGCTAAATGCAGTAGGTATATATAAGTCTGGTGCTACTTTGAACAATCTTACATTTATCGTATCCAGGTCAAAGCAACCTTGTGCATCAGAAACTTTTACCGTGTAGACGATGTTTTCTTTTGGTAAAGAAACAGGGTTTGAAATATTTGGATTGCTGAGCCAGGTAGGCGGTGTCCATAAATAATTAATACTGCCCTTAGCATTTAATTGCAGCGGCTGATTAATAACTACTGAGGTATCTCTTGGTCCGGCATCTGCATGAATTCTTATCACCGTCACCAGCATAGTATCCGTTTTAGGCTTCGGGCATCCGAGTGTATCCCTCACCGTTACTATATAAGAAATGTTACCGGTTGGTTTAAAGGAAACCGGGTTTGAAATATTCGGGTCAGTTAAAAAAGTTACCGGCGCCCACGAGTAAATACTTCCGCCGCTGGCATGCAGCGAAGCCGATTCACCAAAGCACACACTTGTATCTTTTCCCGCCATTGCAATAGGGTAGGGTACAGTTCTTACAGTAATATTGGCCGTTTTAAAACACTTGTTACTGATGCTTGCTACAACATGGTAAGTTGTAGAAGGATTTACAGGTAATGCTCTTGGATTTTTTACAGAAGGATTTTGCAGCGTAGCGGCAGGTGTCCAGGTAAAGTAAAGTGCATCTGTATTCAATTTTAAAGTCACACTATCTGTACGGCAAATAGCAGTATCCGGCGCAGCCTGTAAACTAACCTGGCTTACCACATTTACTTTTACAGAATCTTTTGCAACGCAGCCATAGCTATCAGTAAACTGAACCTTATAGGTTGTAGTTACATCGGGACTTACCAAGGCAGCAAAACTATTTACATTGTTGATGTTATAATTCGGCGTCCATATAATGGAGCCCGGTGCACCTGCTGTCGCAACTAATTTTAAAGTATCTATTGTACATATGAGGGTATCATGCGGAGCAATATCAAATGTTGGCCGGTCCTGTATTGTAACCGGTTGGTTTAAAGTATCAATGCACCCATTATTGGTACTTACAATCAGAGTGCTGTTATAAACACCCGCCAATGCATAAGCGTACGTAGGATTTTTTACGGCACTTACATCTGTATTAATACCTGCTACACCAAAATCCCAACTCCATTTATTAACCGTTCCATAAGCAGTCGTTGTTAAATCAGTAAACTGCACGGGAATACCCTTACACATGGGCGAATTTTGTTTGAAGGCCGGTGAAAAACCGGGATAAATTCTTACAGGTGAAATAGCAGAGTCAGCACATGGTGATCCTTTATTTACTACAAGCTTTACATAAAAAATACCTGTGTCAGAATAAGTGTGCACAGCATCCGGTGTAGTAGAAAAATTATTTGCTCCTGATGCAGGATCTCCAAAGTTCCAGTTAAAAGTAAGGTTGAGGGGCGACACAACAAGATCAGTAAAATGAACTGTAGAACTATCGCAATTGATATAATAAGGCGTAACTAATTTGGCACCGGGTAGGTCACAATCAGCAACAGTTACTATAAAATCTTTCCGGTGAGTATTTATTAGTATTCCATTTCTATAAGACTGAACACATACAGAAACAACATATTTACCTGCATCAGGCGCAATACCCGAAATTATGCCTGTGCTGGGATTTATATTTGCCAGGTTTCCCAATGGAAAAGAGGATGAAAAAGGCGGCCTGTAATTAATAGAGGAATAAGGTGTAGGAGCTGGCGTAGCATAACTTGCATCTCTTGCATTGGGAGCAGCAAAGGCATCACACAAGGTATACACCAAAGAGTCCTGAGCATCGGGATCTTTTGCACTAAAATCCAGCGTAAAACTTTTATTAAAGCAGATAACTGATATACCGGTTTCAAAGCGGGCACTGTTATCCGTCATACCATTTACCAGGATTTTATTTCCAGGTATATCGGTGGTGTAAGTTGCACCTTCATCACCGCCACCATTCGTAATACCTGATACCCTGCAGCAGGTTTGATAAGTAGCAGTATAGCCGTTACTATTATCTGGCAGATCGTATTCGAAAATATAATAACCGGCGCTGTAATTTAAAATCGGAGTATTGGTTATGCAGGGAGGCAAAGGGTTCAGTGGAAGTGTAATAAGATTGATTCTTGCAATTTCCTGAAATCCGGTAATGTTCGCATTGTTGTCATTATCAAAAATTGCAATAGTTGCACCTACAGGCATTACCGCACACCCTACACAATTATCATCTCTAAAAAGCCTTAATGTTATTCTATAGCGTTTACTATTAGCTGCAGAGCCTGGGCCTAAATAATCATATATCATTTCCCCGCCCGTAATATGCTTTGCAAATACGGGAGATAAAATGCTGATAAATACAATCAATATAAGCAGTCGTTTCTTCATCAATTTTAATAGGACTGTAAAATAACTAATTCCGCTGTATGTGATGATGGAAATATTACAGACTTTCCAGAAAGGCTGTTAAACTTTTATTCGCTTTTGCTGTTTCTTCCTGCATGCCCATATGTGCGCTATTGCGTAATACGTAGATATACGATTGGCTTGGGAAGTGAGATTGCTCCAGGCCATATTGAAAAGGAACTGTCATGTCATTTTTACCAAGGATAAATAAAACCTTGCCTTTGAATTTTTTAAGTATGATTGTTCTGTCAGGCCTTTGTATCATTGCTTCGTAATATTGTATTAATGCTTCCGGTTTAAAACAGCGGCCCTTCTCAAGCAACGTTTTGATGTATGTTTTACTTTTTATTTTATTAAAAAAAAGTCCCGGTACGCTAGTCTTTAAAAATGCTGCTGCGCCATTTTCTTTTATAAATTCAATTGCTTTTTTACGGGTAATTATTTTTTCTGCATCATCTGCATAAGCGCTGCTGTGAAATAATCCGAAAGCTTTTAACAGGGCAGGATATTTTTCAGCAAAGGCTAAAGTGATATACCCTCCCATACTATGACCGATCATTACACACTTCGTAATTTTCTCCTGTTGAAGTATTTTGTAAATACATGCTGCATAATCATCCATACTTATTTTTTTACCGCTAAGTAGTTCTGATCTCCCACTACCCGGAAGATCAGGAATGATCAGGTAAAAATTATTTTTTAAATAATTTATCTGCGCATCCCACATACTGCCATCTTCTCCAAAGCCATGTAAAAGCAATACTGGTAAGCCTTTGCCAATGCTTCTATAATAAATATTTTTTTTTAAAAAGATTATTTTCTTCTCTTTCATATTGCTTTATTTTTTGCAATGGCAATAGAGCGGAATGCTAAAAGAATAACAAAAGGAATAAGCCCATTATTAAATTGCTGTGGAAGTAAGCGCCAGCAGATCAATAATAAGATGGCAATAACTGCACTGGCAGTAAAATATTTTTTTGCAAAAATCTTTTTATTTCTTATAAAAAAAGCCATTATAAAATGTGTAGGCAAAGCCCAAATCAAATTATAATTATCCTTGGTCATGCTATGGTCTGTACCTGCCCACATAAAAATTAATACAATACCCAAAAGTCCTGTAATGAAAAATAAAAATACATCCAGGAAGATCATTGCATTTTTAAAAAAATCGCTGGGAGGCAAAGAGCATAAAATATAAAAGGTCAATATAATTGAAAAGAAAAGTAGTGGTGTAAACCAGGAATTGGGTTGATGTTTTTGTGTTACAAAAAGCTGTGTAGAGGTTTTTACCATGGATACATTCTGTGCACTGTCAAATGCTATCATCAAATTGTCTGGTAAAAATTCCTGCTGGCTTGCAGTCATTATTCTATCTGTACGGGCACCCAGTAAAATATCAATACCCAATTTGCTCCAGTATTGTTTTCCTGCATCCAGGTACTGATAAATAGCATTGCGAAAAGTATAGGTTGCAGGCATCACAGCCGGTAAAACTGGTGGAGGATTTTTGTGTTTTATAATAAGATCACGCAGGCGTGTAGTGCAATTGTCTAGAAAAAAATCGTATTTGTAGTAACGGTTTTGTTCTTTTAAGTTTTCGAGTAGCGCATGATAAAGATTCATTTTTTCATCGCCAGAAAGTTCTAATACCTGTTCTGTAATGCCACGATTGCTTATTTGATATTCAAATTTAAAATCTTCAAAGTTGTCAATACTTAAGGAATATAATAGTTGCCCTCTTATAAATTTTATGTAAAAACCTTCATCATCAAAATTGAAAGTGCCATAATTGTAAATAATATCTGTAACACTGCTGCTGTCAACCACCCGTAATGCGCTGTGGCCAAAGATGGAATAAAGTTCAGCACCCGGCGCACAGGTGAGTAAGGAGATGCGCATGTGGGAAGAATCCTGAGCCTTTGACACAGTATTCACCTGGAACAATAATATTAATAAAAATAAACGAAGCAAGGAGTTGTATTTTTTATCATCTTAAATCTGTCAAAATTTCTTTTCAAATTTAGTTATAAAAGTAACCGCTTTATTTTTTTGATTAACCGCTTATTAACCAACCACATTAAACTGAATTGAAATATCAAAGTCATAACTGCATCATTAAAACCAAAAAAAATCATGAAAAAAACAATTATTATCGCAGCTTCTATGTTGCTTACAATGGGTGCATTTGCACAAACAACTACGCCTGCAAATGCAGACAAAAAACAGGATATGAAAGATGTACGCCATGATATCCGTGATGTAAACAAGGATAAGAAAGCCCGTCGTGCGGATTTGAAGGCGGGAGATAAAACTGCTGCAAAAGCAGAAACACAGAACATCAAAGCCGATAAAAAAGATATTAAAGGTGATGCAAAAGATTTAAGGCATGATGGTGTAAAACATCCTGTTAAAAGAGCACATCGCCAGATAAGAAGACACAAAGGATAAGAGCATGAATAAGTGGTACAGTTAAAGTTGAAAGGTTGAGTTCATCTACCTTTCAACTTTTTTAGTTTTGTAAATGGAATAATTGTTTCGTCTTGTATTAGAAGATCAAGTCGTACAAATCATCTTCTCCATTTCCCTCTCCCTTAAGAGAGAGGATAAGTGAGGGTTTACCTGCTATAGTTAGGCGCCTCTTTAGTAATAGCAATATCATGTGCATGACTTTCTCTCATGCCTGCATTGGTTATTTTTACAAAAGTGGCCGTTTGTAATGCTTTAATATTGGCGGCACCACAGTACCCCATTCCCGCTTTTAAGCCACCGGTAAACTGGTGAGTGACTTCTCTTAAACTTCCTTTAAATGCAACACGGCCTTCAATACCTTCGGGCACGTATTTTTTTATATCATCTTCCACATCCTGGAAATAGCGGTCGCTGCTGCCCTGTGCCATTGCACCCAATGAGCCCATACCTCGGTATTGTTTAAATTTTCTTCCTTCATAAATGATCGTTTCGCCCGGGCTCTCTTCTGTGCCTGCAAAAACATTTCCCATCATCACACAGGTAGCACCAGCGGCAAGTGCTTTTACCATATCACCTGTATATCTTATTCCACCATCACTGATAATGCCGATATTTTTATTTTTTAATGCAGCTGCGGCCTCCATCACTGCGGTGATCTGCGGCACGCCTGTACCTGCTACAATACGGGTAGTACAGATAGAACCAGGGCCAATACCCACTTTTACCGCATCAGCACCTGCATCTGCCAAAGCCTTTGCACCAGCTGACGTGGCTACGTTACCGGCAATTACCTGTAATGTTTTAAAAGATTTTTTTACTTTTTTCAATGTATCAATTACTCCTTTGGTATGTCCATGAGCGCTGTCCAGGCAAATAACATCTACATCTGCATGCTGTAATGCTTCCACTCTCTCTAAAGTATCTTTAGTAATTCCGACACCTGCACCTACCAACAATCTTCCGTAAGAATCTTTTACAGCATGTGGATGGCTTTTTAATTTTAATATATCTCCGAATGTTACCAGCCCCGTTAACTTCCCGCTTTTATCTACAACAGGTAATTTTTCAATTTTGTTTTTCTTGAAAATGAGTTCTGCTTTTTTAAGATCGGTACCAGCCGGTGCAGTAATGAGATTTTCTTTCGTCATTACGGTGCTTACTTTTTGTTTATGATCTGTCTCAAAGCGCAGATCCCGGTTTGTGAGAATACCCACCAACTTTCTTTGTGCATCCACAATGGGAATACCGCCGATCTTATTTTCTCTCATCAGTCTCACAGCCTCGCCAATAGTAGCATCCGGCATTAGAGTAATGGGATCTAAAATAAGGCCATTCTCACTACGCTTTACTTTACGCACCTGGTCAGACTGGTGCTCAATACTCATGTTTTTATGGAGAATTCCGAGGCCGCCTTCTCTCGCCAGGGCAATTGCCAATGCTGCTTCGGTTACAGTATCCATTGCTGCACTCAGCATCGGGATATTTAAGGTGATTGTTTTTGTAAGTTGAGTGCGGATGTCTACATCACGGGGGAGAATTTGTGAGTAGGCCGGCATCAGAAGTACATCATCAAAAGTGAGTCCTTCACCGAAGAATCTTGCAGATTTATTACCGCTGCCAGTATTATTTATTGTTGCCATAGGCAAAGATAAATGAATTGGTTGATTATTAAAATCCTGATTATTTTAGACTCCAGTTTCAAAAGGTTGTCAGTCTTGAGCTTGTCGAAGGCGGGTTACAAATAAAATTCAGACCCGGTTCGACAAGTTCACCCTGACAATTTTCATGAGAAGCATTACGGTTTTTAAAAGGATTAAAAGATACTCAGGCCAGCTTATATACTTTGCCAGGTAGCGATAATACAATTCCCTGCATTTCCAACATTAGCAATGCACTGGCCACTGCACTACTGCTGAGGCCGCTTTTAAAATATAATTCATCTATCTGTGAGGCTTCCTGGCTTTGAAGAATACCGTATAAAGTTTTTTCGTCCGGCGCCAATTCAATAAATAACTCTCTTTGTTTTTTTACGGTGGTTTTTTTATTTGCCCATCCCATCATCTGCATCAGGTCATTTGCATTTGTTATCAACGAAGCTTTATTACTTTTTACAAGATAATTACAGCCCTCACTTTTTAGATCATTTGCCCGACCGGGAATAGCAAATACATCTTTATTATAACCATTTGCAAGTTCTGCAGTAATCAATGAGCCACCTTTTTTGCTGCTCTCTATTACCACCAGGGCATCACACATACCGGCAACAATGCGGTTTCGTTTTGGGAAATTTTGACGGTCAGGTTCGGTGCCACTTATAAAATCAGTGAGTATGCCGCCATGTGCGGTCATTTCTTTTGCCAGGTGGCTGTTTGGTTTTGGATAAATTCTGTCAAGCCCATGCGCCAATACGCCTACAGTCTGCAGTTGATTTTTTAATGCAGCTTTATGTGCAATGGTATCGATGCCAAAAGCAAGCCCACTTACAATTAAAATATTTTGATCCTTTAATTCTTCAATTATTTTTTCGCAAATACTTTTACCATATTCAGAATTATTGCGGGTGCCTACAACAGAAACAATTTTGGAAGCATTCAGATCAGCATTGCCCCGATAAAAAAGCATGATAGGGTTATCATAACAATTTAATAAACGCTGTGGATAGTTTTTGTCTGTAATAAAAAGTGGGGTGATCTTATACTTTTCAATAAACTCCATCTCTTTCTCACACTCAGTAAAATCAGTAAAAGATTTGATGCTATTGGCTACAATAGTTCCTATGTTCTCAATACGTTCCAGGCTTTTTTGAGAAGCTTTAAACACCGCTTCTGCATCCCCAAATTCATTGAGAAGAATTTTTGCCCTTACATCACCGATCTTCGGTATTTGCGTAAGCGCCAGTTGATATATAAAGTCTTTGTTCATCGGGTATAATAATGAACAATATTAGTAAAAAAATCAATTGGAAATGATACTGAGTTCTGTACGCCTGTTTAAGGCTTTGCCGTTTTCTGTACTATTTTCAGCTATGGGCTTTTGTTCGCCAAACCCTTTTGCAGAAAGTCTTTTAGGGTCTATGCCCTTGCTTTGAATATAGGCTGTTACTGCTTTAGCACGGTTTACACTCAGTAAAAGATTATCTGCAGGCTTTCCAACATTGTCTGTAAATCCGCTGATTAAAATGCTCAGTTTTGGGTTGTCTGCTAAAAGTTGTATCACCTTATCCAGTTCTGATAAGGATTCAGATTTAAGATCAAATTTATTTATATCAAAAAATATATTTTTTAAAACTACCGACGCACCTTTTTCAATGGGTTGCAGCGGAATATTTACAACCAGGGGAGAATCAGCTACATTACTTAACATAGAAAAATTATCGGAATAAAACAGGTATCCTTGCCGGTTTACATTAAATGCATAATCTTTTCCGATAGGCAACGTTACAAGGTAATTGCCATCTTCATCTGTCTGTAGTTTCGAGATAATTTTTCGGCTATTGATATCCGTTAGTTCTACAGAAGAAGGTAATCCTGCATTTGTATTTTTATCATACACTCTTCCTTTTACCCACGATGTCTTTGCTGCTTTTATATCATCTCTTAGAGTGAAACTGTAAATGTCGAGGCCACCTCTCGTATCTGCACCATCGCTGGCGTAGTACGATGTTTTACCATCAGAAGAAACGATCAGGGAACCCTCATCATCAATGGTATTAATAGGATATCCTAAATTTTCCGGTTCAGACCACTTGTCATCATTCTGTTTCCTGGTCACAAACAGATCTGTCATTCCGTATCCAGGGTGTCCGTTGCTGTTAAAATAAAGACTTTGGTTATCCGCATGCATAAAAGGGCAGCCTTCATCGCCATTAGTATTTACTGTCGGCCCTAAATTTTCCGGCTGACTCCATTTACCAGTTACGCTTTTGTGTGTTACCCAAATGTCTTTTCCTCCATACCCGCCTGCCCTGTTGCTGGCAAAGTAAAGATCTCTTTTATCAGGAGATAAGGAAGGGGAAGATTCCCAAAAACCTGTATTGACGATCGGACCAAGGTTTTCAGGCTCCGTCCATCCGCCAGACTTTGTTTTATAAGAGATATAAAGATCGCAACTTCCCCGGCCTTCCGGATAATTACAACCTGCAAAGATCAGCCAATCTCCATCCTGCGAAATATTCTGTGCCCCCTCATTGAGGTTGGTATTTATTTTTCCACCCACAGGTTTTGCATTCTTCCAGTGGCCATTTATAAAATTGCTCTCATAAAAATCCTCATCGTTATTTATTCTTCGGGTAAATATCATTTTACTTCCATCAATGGTCAATGATGGATAATACTCCAACGCACTGCTGTTAATACTGTCGCCCATATTTTTGGGTGAAAAAATATAACCGGCAGCAGGATGAGTCTTCGCATAATCAATTGCAAACTGGTAAGAAGATTTTCTATAATTACCTGCCTTAATACTCTGTATATTTAAGGAAGTGTCGCTCAGGAATTTATTAACTGCGTCCATTGCTTTTGTAAAATCGCCAAGGCCTGCTAATGAGATTGAATAAGGTAATAAGTAAGTCTCAGAATATTCTTTATCCATCCTTAGTGCAGTTTCAAAATCAGCAACTGAAGATTTATAATCTTTCATATTTGCGTATACACCTGCCCGTGATAAATAAACATCTAAAAACTTAGGATCTAATTTTAGTGCTTCGTTGAGATGTGCAATGGCCTCCTTGTATTTACCATCCCTGGCCTCCTCGTAAGCTTCGCCATAAATATCGCCGGCCTTTTTACTTACATTATCAGGATTGTACCATTGTGCGTGGGAAGTAAAATGTAAAATGCCGGCTGTAAAAAAAAATAAAACGGCTTTATAAATGATAGCTTTTGTTTTTTTCATCTTGATCTTTGGGGCAATGAAGATAAAACGAAATAATCTCTAAAATATTTTAGTAATGTTAAATTGACTCTGCACATTAAGGCACATCAATATACTTATGTATCTGCAGACTCAGTTGCCATTGTGGATGCGCCTTTATATAGTCTACCATTAAAGGCGTCATTTCTTTAGCATTGCTCCACTCGGGTTGCAGGTAAAGTTTGCAGCTTGCAGGCACCTGTGCAGCATACTTTTCTGCCCATGCAAAGTCAGTTTTGTTGTAGATAATGATCTTCAATTCATTCGCAACTTCAATTACTTCCGGTAGTGGTGATTTAAATTTTTTTGGCGAAAGACATATCCAGTGCCAGCTGCCACTTAGAGGGGATGAGCCGGAGGTTTCTATATTTGTTTCAAAGCCATTTTGCTGCAAGGCTTTTGTCAAGTCATCCAATGGGTGCATTAAAGGTTCTCCTCCGGTGATCACTATTAATTTTGTAGCTGTTTTTTTTACTTCATCTATAAGGTAATCTATGGATACTTTTGGATGTTTATCGGTATCCCAACTTTCTTTTACATCGCACCATACACAACCTACATCACACCCACCCAGTCTTATAAAATAAGCCGCTCTTCCCTGGTGATTACCTTCTCCCTGTATGGTATAAAAATGCTCCATCACCGGCAGCATTTTTGATTCTTCTTTTATGATCACTTCCTTAATTGTTTTTTTGTAAAACTGCATTATACGTATTAGTAAGTAATGCGGCAATTGTCATTAATCCTACACCCCCGGGTACAGGCGTAATGTAACTGCATTTAGGAGCAACATTTTCAAAGTCCACATCGCCTTTAAGTGCATATCCGCTTTTTTTTGTGCTGTCTTCTATTCGTGTAATTCCTACATCAATTACCACCGCATTTTCCCTTACCATATCTGCTTTTAAAAAGCCAGGTATTCCTAATGCTGCTACTATTATATCCGCCTGCAGGCAAATCTCTTTTAAATTTTGTGTGCGGCTATGGCACAGCGTTACTGTGCAATTACCGGGGTTGGTATTCTGGCTAAGCAAAATACTCATCGGGCGCCCCACGATATTGCTACGGCCTATTACTACTGCATGTTTACCAATAGTGTTTATGTCGTAATGCTTTAGTAAGAGCATAATACCATAAGGCGTAGCAGAGATAAATGTGGGTAATCCCTGTACCATTTTGCCTACACTGATGGGGTGAAATCCATCTACATCTTTTAATGGATCTATAAGGTTAATTATTTTCTCTTCATTTATTTGTTTGGGCAATGGAAGCTGTACAAGTATGCCGTCAACATCGCTATCATTGTTTAATGTATGGATCGCATCGATCACTTCGGCTTCGGTTACTGTAACCTCAAAACGTAGCAGGGTACTTTTAAATCCAATCTCGTTACAGCTTTTTATTTTACTTGCTACATAGGTTTCGCTGGCGCCATTATTTCCGATAAGAATAGCTGCCAGGTGGGGTACTTTCTTATTTTCATTTTTAAGAATAGCTGTTTTATTCTTAAGATCCTCCTTAACTGCCAGGGAAACTAGTTTGCCATCTAAAATTTGCATGGCGCAAAAATATTAAACTAATACTGGATTTATGTTTTTAAAAATCGATTTTGTATTTGGTTATTTTACTTAACTTGGCAATCGTATAAAAAATCAACTGTTTTGAGAAATAAAATCCCTTACTTATTACTGTGGGCATTGCTGTGTTTTTTTAATAGTAAAACCGTTTCACAATCACTTCGCTATAGCATAAGTATGCCCTATGTGAGTTTGGGCGCATATTCTACAAAGCAGGTAGATCCTTTTTCGTTTACAAATAACCAGGCCGCCTTGGCGCAGGTAAAAACTGCAGGGATAGGTGTGTATGGCGAAAGACGATTTTTACTTAAAGAGAACAGCGTTTATGGTGTAGCGCTGGCATTGCCTTCTAAAATGGGAAATTTTGGTATCCAGGCAAATTATGGTGGCTTCAGTAATTTTTCTGAAAATAAGCTTGGGCTTGCGTATGCAAGATCTTTGGGTAGTAAAGTTGACCTTGGGGTACAATTTAATTATTATGGTTATCGTATACCCGGCTACAATAATGCCTCTACTGTAAATTTCGAGATCGGCGCCATTCTTCATCTTACTGATAAACTCAATACAGGCATTCATATATACAATCCGGTTGGCGGCAAGCTGGATAAATACACAGATGAAAAATTGGCATCTGCTTACAAACTGGGCTTAGGTTATGACGCTTCTGCAAATTTTTATGTAAGTGGAGAAATTATAAAGGAAGAAGATAAACCAGTAAATGTAATTGGAGGCATTCAATACCAGTTTGCCAAGCAATTCTTTGCACGGGCAGGCTTTATAAGTGAGACTGGCGGTGGCTTTGCAGGTGCCGGGGTAGCCTGGAAGAATCTAAGGCTCGATGTCTCCGCCAGTTATCACCCACAATTGGGCTTTTCACCTGGGCTATTGCTTATTGTAAACTTTAAGGGAGCAAATAAATGAGAAGGATTATATTATTTGGGTTCCTTTTTTTCGTAACTGTTTGTTCGCGGGCACAGGTAAAGGAAACGCCTATACCATCTACTACAGAAGAAGAACTGGAAAACATAACAGCAAATAATGATGATGTTGAAACCGAGGATGACTCTTACCTGCAGGAAATGGTACAGTTTCAGAGAAACCCCATAAATCTGAATAGCGCTGATGCCGATGATTTAAAGTTGCTAAAGATACTTAGCCCGATGCAGGTACAAAACTTAATTTCTTATCGTTCTATTTTAGGTAATTTTTTAAATATTTATGAGATTCAGGCAGTACCTGGTTGGGATATAAATACCATCAGAAAAATTCGGCCATACGTTACCGTTAGCCAGGATGCTAATCTTTTTAATTCTATAAAAGACAGGTTCAAAGGCGGCAACAGGTCCTTGTTGATAAGGGCTACACAAACGCTTGAAAAATCCCGTGGCTATTTACTGGATCCGGCTGCTGCCAGCAGTTATTATCCTGGGGCTCCTCAGAAATTATTTATGAGATATAAATACAGCTACAAAAACTTATTACAATATGGATTTGTAGGAGAAAAAGATCCCGGCGAACAGTTTTTTAAGGGCGGTCAGAAACAGGGGTTTGATTTTTATTCAGTACATTTTTTCCTGAGAAACTCTGGTATTATCAAATCACTTGCTTTGGGAGATTATACAGTAAATATGGGTCAGGGGCTTACCCAATGGATGAATCTGGCTTATAAAAAAGGGCCGGATATTTTGTCTGTAAAAAGAGAATCCTCCGTTTTGCGGCCTTACAGTTCTTCTGGTGAAATAAATTTTCATAGGGGTGCAGGCATTACAATCGGGAAGAAGAACTGGGAGGCAACTGTGTTTGGTTCTTATAAAAAAGTAGATGCTAATTTTAATGCTGCAGATACATCCCAATCTTTTGATGAATTTGTATCATCGCTTCAAACATCAGGCTACCACCGCACTCCGGGCGAAGTAGCAGATAAGGGATCGCAGACACAGTTAGCATTTGGGGGCAATTTCAGCTACCAGATAAATCGTCTTCACCTGGGGTTAAATGCTATACAATACAATTTTAAATATCCGCTGGTAAAAGAAAATTATCCTTATAATTTATATGCCTTAACCGGTAAAAGCTTTGGTAATTACAGCATTGATTATAGCTATACTTATAAGAACATGCATTTTTTTGGCGAAGCGGCAACATCTGATAAAAAATATGCAGCAGTTACAAGTGGTTTATTAATAAGCGTGGCCAATAATGTGGATATGAGTTTTTTATACCGCAATATTTCCAAAGGCTATCAATCACTTTACACCAATGCATTTACAGAAGGTACTTATCCAACCAATGAAAAAGGATTCTTTTCAGGAATTTCTGTTCGCCCCAATGAAGCATGGCGAATAGATGCATACGCAGATATGTATAAATTCCCCTTTCTCAAATTCAGGATTGATGCGCCGACCACAGGCTCCGATTATCTTATACAGGCCACCTATAAGCCCAATAAAGTATTGGAAATGTATATGAGGTTTAAGTCTGAAACAAAATCAATCAATTACAACCCCGAAGATTTTACACTCAATCCCGTCATTCCACAGCCAAAGCAGGATTGGCGCACGCAGGTGTCGTACAAAATTAATTCCCAGGTTACTATACGTAGCAGGGCTGAGGTTGTTTGGTTCGATAAAAAAGCAGCCGATGCTTCACAGGGCTTTTTATTTTATACCGATGTTTTTTATGCACCGCAAATGAGTAAATTTTCAGGTAATGTAAGGCTTCAGTTTTTCCAGACAGATGATTACAACAGCCGCTTATATGCTTATGAAAGTGATGTTTTGTATAATTTTTCTATTCCTGTGTTTTATGGTACAGGTTACAAGTACTATATCAATTTAAATTATGATGCAAGTAAAAAACTGTCTTTTTGGGCCAAATTTGCACAAACCATATATCCCGAACAGCAGACAATTGGGTCAGGGCTTGATTTGATAAACAACAACCACAAAACCGAAGTAAAATTGCAGATGATGTATAGGTTTTAACATTTTTTAAACCTAATGCAGCATTTCTTTTAATAAATATGTCCAGTTTTATAATGCGGGGAATTCATTCTTAAAAAAATATTTAACAATTTTTTTATCTTAAGAGAATATCCTTATTTTTACGTTTCATAAAAATTTAACTAATTGCACATGAGAAGATTTTTATCACTGTTCACAATGTTAATGCTTTGCGGAGTATTTGCATTTGCTCAAAACCGAGTGGTGACCGGTACAATCACTGATGACAAAGGCGCTCCGGTTGAAGGAGCTTCTATTAGAGTTAAAGGCACAAGGACCGGTGCATCTGCTGATGCCCAGGGTGCTTTTAGAATATCTGTTCCACCGGGAGCTACTTTAACTATTAGTGGTGTAGGCGTTACAGCTAAAGATGTCGCTGTAGGAACACAATCTGTGGTAAATGTTAGCGTGATCCGTTCAGGAGCTCCTGAATTGACTGCTGTAGTAGTAACAGCGGCAGGTATCAGGAGATCAGAGAAAACAACTGGTTATGCTGTTTCTAAGGTTGATCCGAGTGCATTACTTCAAAAATCTGAACCCGATGTATTAAAAGGACTTCAGGGCAAAGTAGCCGGTGTTGATATACGTTCTTCACAAGGTACTCCAGGTTCTGCTACCCGTATTCAGATTCGTGGTAACTCTTCTTTTTACGGTGATAACCAACCTTTGATCGTGGTAGATGGTGTTCCATTTAGTAATGATCAGGTAGGTGGTAACGGTTTAGGAGGTTCCGGAGCATACGGTACAGGTCTTTCTGATTTGGATCCTAATGATGTTGCTAGTATGACAATTCTTAAAGGTGCTACAGCGTCTGCTCTTTACGGCTCACGTGCATCTAACGGTGTTGTTTTGATCACTACCAAGTCTGGTAGTGTAAATAAATCCCGTAAAGGATTAGAGGTTAATGCTAAGTCTTCTATTTCTTTTGAGAATATATCAAATTTACCATCATACCAAAATTCTTATGGAACAGGTTCTCAGGGTAATGCTGGTGGTGGTTCCAATGGATCATGGGGTGGCCGCTTCGGTTCTCCAGGTAACGATTCGGTAGCGGTGTGGGCTGATTACAAAAACGCTTATCCTGAACTCTTCCCTACAGGGAAAGTAGCATATAGGGCTTATCCTAATAATGTTAAAGATCAATTTACAACCGGGTTGGTTACAGAAAATTCTATAGGATTTACTGGTGGCGATGAAAAAGCTAGTTTTGCTTTAACAGCATCTCAGCTTTCACACTCTGGTTATGTTCCTAATAACCGCTTCACCAGGACCAATCTGGGTTTGGGTGGTTTCAGCAGGTTAAGCAATGGTCTTGGTGTAAGAGCTAACTTAAGTTATAGCCGTGCTAACCAGAATGGTGGTTTGTTTGGTGAAAATCAGGCAGGAGCTTCTTCACAGTTTGGCCGTAGCTTATTCTTTGGCCGTAGCTGGGATTTAGGATTGCCTTATGAAGATAAACTTGGTAAGAGTATTTCTTACGTAGGTACGCAGTTTGATAACCCTTTCTGGGCAGCTAAGTATAATACTGTAAATACAGTGTCTGAAAGGATAATTGCAAATACTCATTTGGATTATCAAATGTCAAAATGGGCTAAAGTAGATCTTGGCGTAGGTACAGATATCAGCCAGTTGAGCCGTACTGAAATTCAGGAAGTGAGTTCACGTGGTGGTTTGGGAACTTTGAAATTGACAGACTATAGAAAGCAGGAAGTTCAGGCTAATTTATTGTTTACTTTTTCTCCGAATACAGGTGATAATTTCACTACCAAAATACTTGCAGGTACTGATTTCAACCAAAGGTTATCTACCAGCTTAAGCACCAACGGTGGCTTTCAAGGTGGTGGTGGATACATAGTAAGAGGAATTCATACCATACAGAATTTTTTACCTGCAGATGTTAGAACAGGTAATGGATACAGTTTAAAAAGAATACTGGGTGTGTTGGCTGAAGCCGATTTTGGATATAAGAACTTTGCTTTCGTAACACTTACTGGCCGTAACGATCTCTCTTCTACTTTACCTGTACAAAACAGAAGTTATTTTTATCCTTCTATTTCTGGGTCACTTATTTTTACCGATGCGCTTAAAATTCCAAAAGGATTTCTGGAGTATGGTAAGTTAAGAGGTGGTTGGGCTAAAGTAGGTAGTGATACTGATCCATACAATGTTTATAATACGTTTAATTTAGGTTCTGGTTATTTAGGTCAGGCAAATGGAGCTGTAAGCTCACAGTCTAACAACCCTGATTTGCAACCGGAATTTTCTAAAGAAGTGGAAGTGGGTACTGAATTGACTTTCTACAAAAGATATGTTTCAGTAGATTTTACTTATTATAATAAGTATTCTTACAACCTGATTACGCCGATCACATTAGCGCCTTCTACTGGTTATTCAACCGCATTTACCAACGCTGGTAGTGTAAGAAACAAGGGTATTGAAGTTGAATTGACTTTAAGACCTGTACAAGGTAAAAATTTCAATTGGGAAATTAAGGGAGCTTTCACACAGAACCGCAATACAGTAGTTTCTTTGATTGATGGTGTGCAGAGAATCAATCTTGGAGGTGGCTTTACTAACAATACTACTGAGTTGGAACCAGGGAAACCTTTTGGTTTCTTATACGGTGACAAAGTTTTCAGGGATAGCGCTACGGGTGCTTTGTTAATAAACCCTGCTAACGGTTCTATGATTACAGACCCTAATCAATATTACCAGATTGGGGATCCTAATCCGGATTATAAATTGGGTATTACTAATACCTTTAAATACAAAGGTTTCTTTGCCTCAGTTTTATTTGATATGACCAAAGGCGGTGATATTTCAAGTGTTACTATTTCATCAGAATTAGGTAGGGGTGTAACTAAAGACACAGAAGATAGGCAGACTGGCTTCGTTATTCCAGGTATTTATGGTGATCCTTTAACTGGTAAGCCAATCCTGGTAAATGGTAAAACAGTTCCTAACCAGACACGTATTACACCAAATGATGTGTTTTTCTCTCCGTCAGGCGGAAGCACTTTTGCTATCAATACAGCAACAGAGTGGAATGTGTATGATGCTACTGTTTACCGTTTGAGAGAAATAACACTAGGTTATGATTTACCAAAATCTATATTGGGTAAATCCCGTATATCAAGTGCTACCTTCAGTATTAGTGCAAGAAACTTGTTCTATTATGCTCCAGGCTTCCCTAAGTATACCCATTTTGATCCGGAAGTTAGTAGCTTTGGTAGCTCAAGTGTACAGGGATTGGAATTCTCAGCCGCTCCAACAACCAAGAGAATTGGGGTTAACTTATCACTTACTTTTTAATTCTATAAAAATCATTTTATCATGATAAATAAATTTAAATATATAATTCCTATTGCGCTCTTCTGCATATTAGGAAATTCATGTACTAAAAATAAGTACAACATCAACGTAGATCCTACAAGCCCTAGTACATTACCTGTGAATATATTGCTGCCTACAATAGAAGCTAATCTGGGAGATGCAAACGAAGGTGGAATACAAGGTACATTAGAAGTGTATATGCATCGCATCGTGGTAAGGGAAAGTGCTAATGATTATGGAGCAGGTCCTACAGATGTTGCAGGGATGTGGAATACATATTACAGAAGCCTTTTTACAAACGCTGATATCATAATTGCCAAAGCAACTGCTGATGGTAATTTTAAATACGCAGGTATTACAAAAATTATCAAAGCTTTCGCATTCAGTCAACTGGTAGATGTTTGGGGTGATATTCCTTATACTGAGGCAACCAAATTCATTCAGGGCATTAAGAATCCTAAGTTTGATGATGATGCTACTATTTATCCTAAGTTATTTGCGTTAATTGATGATGGTATATCTAATCTTAGCAACACTGCTATTAACCCGCTTAGTCCGGGTACAGATGATGTGATTTATGGTGGAAGTGTTACCAAATGGATTAACTGTGCTAATACCATTAAACTGGATATGTACCTGCACGAAAGAAAAGTTAAAAATGTAAGTGCAGATGTTACCGCACTTTTGGCCAGTGGTAAATTAATTGGCTCTACCGCTGAAAGTTTTAACCTGCCTCACAGTAGCATTAATAAAACTCCTGGGTATGGCGAATATTCCGCTACACAAAAGACACAGTACATAAGTCCATGGTTTTATGAAACAATGAAAGGTTACAATGATAGTATTTTCAAGAGTAATCCTGATCCTCGTATTCCTTATTATTTTTACAACCAGGTTAAAGCTGGCCAGACTGCAACAAATGATAACAATGCCACTGAATACAGGGATGGCTCGTTTATTTCTATCTATTTTGGTACAAATGGTATCAACTCTGGATTTTCACAGCAAAAAACGTTAACTACTGAAGGTATTTATCCAGTAGGAGGATTGTACGATGACGGAGCAGGTCAAACACTTTCTGCAGCAAGTGCGTCGGGTTCAGTTCCATTCAGGATAATAACTTATGCGGACAGATTGTTTATGGAAGCAGAACTTATCAATACAACTGTAATTAGCGGTGATGCCCGTGCGAAACTATTGGCAGCAATTACTGAATCTTTTAAACAGGTTGATTATGTTGTAACTGCAAGCGGAAATGTTGCACCGCCCTTGGCTTCTACTACGGCCGTTACTACTTACATAGCTAAGGTAATGGCAGAGTACGATGCAGGAAATACAGCAAAGCAACTTCGGATCATTATGACCCAAAAATGGATTCAAAGTTTTTATGGTAATTCAGTAGACACTTACTCAGATTACAGAAGAACGGGATACCCAGTTATTTTCAATCCAAGTGATCCAGTAATGGCTCCGGGCGGAATGGTTCAGCCTCCTATTGGTGGTAATCCATTGGTTATTCCACAATTAAAGGTGCCGGTATCTCTTAGCGTACCCTTCCCAATTTCTTTTTACTGGCCGGCTGGTGAGTTAAGTTCAAACTCAAATGCGCCTGCTCAGAAAATACCTTCTTCTTATAAAGTATTCTGGCAACCATAATTTTAAAAACTTAAATATTAATAAATGAAAAATATTATATCATACGGCCTCTTCTCTTTATTGTTGGTTATGGGCGCTTGCCGGAAAAGCGACAATCCCAAAATACCAACGCTGACAAGGGTACCCGTTCCCAATCTAGCTAAAAGTTCCACAGGAGACCAGGCTCTATCTGTATCAACTCCTACTTCTGCAGCAGCCTTTAGCGCTAATTTTTCAGTTGGTTTAAAATTTCCTGATGATGTAAAACCATCAAAAATGGATGTTGTAGTAAGAAAGAATAGCAATAACACAAATGTGAAGGTTTATCAGGCTGGTATTACAACCTGGCCTACTACTATTAATGTGACTGGTGCTAAGTTAATAAGTCTTTTTGGAGCTCCAGTTGTGTTGGGTGATAATTATGAATTTGGTGTTGACATATACACGGCAGATGGGGGAAAATTCGAAGCCTTCCCTCTGGTTGGTATTCCTTATGGGTCAGGCATTGCCGGTGAATATGGCGGTACTGTAACAAGCGTTACTTATTCAGCTATTTGTGCTTATGATGCAGATGCTTATCAGGGTGTTTTTGTCGTGGTAAGTGATGACTGGGCCGATACAAGTCCAGGTGATCTAATCACGCTTACTAAAATTGATGCGACTCATTTCTCATTTAAATATCTTAGCCCGGGAACACCTACTTTAATCAATGCAGTTCCTATAATTGTTACTGTAGATCCTGCATCTAACACTCCGTCTATCGCAAAACAAATCGCTGGAACAGGTTGGACGTATGATAATTCGGCGCCTGTAACTGTAAGAACTACGGCTTCAGGTTCCAACTCAGTATCTCCGTGTTCTGGTGGCCTTTCTTTAAATCTTGCTTGGAGCCAGGGCTCTGGCGAGTATCCGAATTATATATTAAAATTAAAAAAACAGTAAAAAAATCATTGCTAAATTTTTTAAGCCCCGTCATATTGACGGGGCTTTTTATATAAATAAAACTAGTTTTTTAAAGGGAATGCTATTCAACTACCTTTGTTAAAAAAATAGAATGGATATAGCTAAAGAACAACCCAACCAGATCAACATAGAAATTTCAGAAGAAATGTCTGAAGGCGCTTATGCCAACCTCGCTATTATTACCCACAGCCACGCAGAGTTTGTAATTGATTTTGTAAATGTAATGCCCGGTACTCCAAAAAGTAAAGTAAAAAGCCGCATCATCATGACGCCTTTTCATGCTAAGAGGTTGATGAAAGCCATGATTGATAATGTGCAGAAATTTGAAAACGCAAATGGCGTAATACAAGATATAGAAACAGTAGAATTACCTTTTAATTTTGGCGGACCCGCTGCACAGGCATAAAGCAATTCTTATATCAAACCTTCATCTGCAAAACTAAAATAGCCTTCTTCGCTCACAATAATGTGATCTATTACTTTTATGTCCAGGTAAGATGCAGCCTGCACAATCCGGTTGGTAATATCTTCATCAGCTTTGCTGGGCCGCAGGCTGCCTGATGGATGATTATGCGTAAGTATAATGGAAGTAGCTTCTTCCTCTATAGCTCTTTTTAGAATAATTCGAGGGTCTGCCACCGTGCCCGTAAGTCCGCCATTGCTTATGATCTGGAAACTTTTTATTTTATTGGCCCTGTTTAGATATAATACTGCAAATACTTCGTGCCGGTAATCTTTTAAATTTATTTTTAAATACTCGGCAATCTCTTTACTGTTACGTATTATTTTCCTGTCAAAAATATCTTCACTGTGTCTTCTTTTTCCTAACTCTAATGCCGCAATAATGGTAATAGCTTTTGCGATGCCAATGCCCTTTACTTTCTGTAATTCTTTAAGAGACATCTTCCCTAATTCACTTAGATTGTCATTGCTCATTTTTAAAATATCTTTTGCAATTGAAACGGCAGATTTCTCTTTATTACCATTATTGATAATGATGCCAAGCAACTCTGAATTACTGAGTGCAGCCGCTCCTTTGGCAACCATCTTTTCTCTCGGGCGGTCATCAGTAGCCCAGTTCTTAATGGAGTTCGTAGAATTGCTTATATCAGTCATGAGTGGTAAAGATTAAATGCAGGATCAATTTACAAAATTATTTTTTCTACAAGAAATTTTTCCTGGGTATTTTATAGAGAAAACAAAGCGGTAATTCAATGCTCAACCATCCTAAAGACGTCATTTGCTACAATTTCAGTCAACAAGGTTTGCAAACTTTGCAAAAGAGGTAAAAGGCTTTTCTTTAGTAAGTATATTTGTCTCTTTTGTTTCAATTTGATTTACAAAAATTGATTAATATCAAAAATCAAAAAGATCAAAACAGTATGAGAAGAGTATGAAGACAGTATGAGAACAGTATGAGTAGAGTATGGCAAGAGTATGAGAACAGTATGCTGAGGGTATTACAACAGTATTAGGTAACCTACCCTCAAGCATATATGGAGCATACCTCCTCCATACCTCAAGCATGCCCTAAGTATTACGGTAGTATGATTAATACTTAGTGCCATTGAGCAGTTTCCTGAAATCATTTCCAAATAGTATTTCAACATTTTATAACGAATGATTTTTTTCATGTAAACTAAAATGTATTTTCGCACATCGTTCACCCACCTAATAAATAATCTCATGGAATCTAATGCTAAAATATTCTCCGGTACAGGATCTAGATACCTGGCAGAAAAAATTGCCAAAAAATTTGGAGAGCCGCTAGGCAGAGTAAATATTCAACGGTTTAGTGATGGAGAAATAGGCGTGGAATTTCAGGAAAGTATTAGAGGAAGGTTCGTTTTTTTGATTCAGAGTACTTTTTCTCCTACGGAAAATATGATGGAATTATTATTGATGATTGATGCGGCAAAGAGAGCCTCTGCTTATAAAGTAATTGCCGTTATTCCATATTATGGTTATGCCCGGCAGGATAGAAAAGACCGGCCACGTGTGGCTATTGGTTCTAAACTGGTAGCAAATATGCTTGTGGCCGCTGGTGCAGACAGGGTTGTTACAATGGACCTTCATGCCCCCCAGATCCAGGGATATTTTGATATACCTGTAGATCACCTGGACTCCTCAGCGATCTTTATCCCTTACATCGAGAACTTACAATTAGCTAATCTCACTTTCGCAGCTCCGGATGTCGGCAGTGCAAATCGTATCAGGGAAATAGCCAGCTTTTTTGAATGTGAAATGGTGATCTGTGATAAGCATAGAAAAAGAGCCAACGAAATAGCCAGCATGGTGGTGATCGGAGATGTTACTGATAGGGATATTGTGCTGATAGATGACATCTGTGATACAGGAGGTACGTTGGCAAAAAGTGCCGGTTTAATGAAAGAAAAAGGTGCCAGAAGTGTTAGGGCACTATGTACTCACCCGGTATTAAGTGGCAATGCCTATGTAAATATTGAGAACAGCGCATTGGAAGAACTTGTTGTTTGCGATACTATTCCTATAAAGTCAGGTTGTGATAAAATAAAGGTATTAAGCGTGGATGAGCTGTTTGCAGTTGCGTTACGCAATGCTTATGAGAATAAGAGCATTAACAGTCTATTCATCAGGGGCCGGGCTAGCCTGAAAAGATAGTTTTTTTGTCATTAAATACAGCTATGGTCCAAAGTTATTAATGTTTCCTTTCTATGGTGCTGTTTTCGTGTATTTGCCTTACCTTTGCGCCTCATTAAAAAACAACAATTAAATGAAAACAATTACAATCGAAGGACAACTGAGGACCGAAAGCGGAAAAAAAGCCACTCGCCATCTTCGCTCTCAGCAACTTGTGCCAGGTGTAATTTACGGTGGTAAAGCTGAGATTAATTTTTCTGCACCTGCATCAGCATTCAAATCTATCGTTTATACATCAGAATTTTTGCTTGCTGACATCAAAGTAGATGGCAACACTTACCGGTGTATTTTGAAAGACTTACAGTTTAACAAAGTATCTGATCTGCTTATTCATGTAGATTTTCTTGAGCTTGTAGAGGATAAAAAAGTAATAGCTTCTTTACCTTTAAAGTACGTTGGTACTCCAACAGGTGTAAAAGCAGGTGGTAAGCTTGTAACTAAAATGAAGACCATTAAAGTAAAAACTTTACCAAAATATCTGAAAGAGGCAATCGAAGTAGATATCAATGGTCTTGAACTGAACGAAAACATCAGGGTTGAAGATATTAAAGCAGAAAACATGGAGGTTTTGAACTCTCCAAGAATTCCGATCGCATCTGTAACAATGACACGTCAATTGAAACAGGAAGAAGCTTCAGCTCCTAAAGCTGCTGCTGCTAAGGGTGCTGCACCAGCCGCTGCTGCACCAGCTCCTGCCGCAAAAAAATAACCAAAGTAAATTGAAGATAAAAATGCCCTTGAAAAAGGGCATTTCTTTTTTATTAAATTACCTTTGCCCACCTAAAATAGACTACATCATGGGAATGGATAGAAATACTGTTATCGGCTTTATACTTATTGGTGCCTTGCTGATAGGAATGTTTGTGATAAACAGTAAAAGCCGTCTGCAATATGAAGGCGAACAAAAGCGCATAGCTGATTCAGTTGAGGCCGCAAAACCCAAAGTTGATCCTAAAATTGCCCGTATAGATTCTTTAAAAACGGATACTTTAAAAAGAGCTCAAAATCAAAGTAGTTTTCAGGCGCCGGGTGCAACTGCACAATTGATCACAGTGGAAAATGAGGTAATGAAAATCACCTTTGATACAAAAGGTGCTCAGCCGAAAGAAGTTGTTTTGAAAAAGTATAAAAAATACGATAGTACAGATGTTGTTTTACAACATGGTGACTTCAATAAAATTTCTTATCTATATCAGGATAAAACCAATCGCACAGAACCATCCTCAGAACTAATTTTTACTCCTCAGCCTGTTATAGTAAATGCGGATAAAAGTCAGACCTTGGTTTTTACAGCAGGTGATTCTACCGGCAGGCAGATAACGCATCAATATATCATTCCTGCAAATGATTACATGATAAGTTTTAATATCATCGCTAAAGATGCGGGTGCGCTGTTTTCTCAAAATGCGATTAATCTCTTATGGCAGACGGAAGCTGATCAGATAGAAAAAGATTATAAATATGAAGAAACACAAACGCATATTAGTTTTGTAAAAGATAATAATTTCGATTTTGAAATGGTGGGTAAAGGAGATTCCAAGACCTTTAGTAAGCCTGTAGATTGGATAGGAATTAAGCAACAGTTTTTTATATCAGCTCTTGTAGCAAAAAATAAATTTGCTTCAGCTACCACAGAATGGAAAATACCGGCAGATACCAATTCTTATCTCGTAAGATCTACTACCAATGCCAGGCTTGATCTACAACCCGGCACGGATGCCAGCGTAGCATTACAATTATATTACGGCCCAAGTGATTATAATATTTTAAAAAAGTATGATAATAAAATGGAAAATATGGTGCCTTATGGCAGCGGTATTTTTGCATTTGTAAAATATATTAATCGTTATTTTTTATTACCCGTATTTGAATTTTTGCAGAAGTATGTCGCAAGTATGGGAATTGTTATTTTATTGCTTACGCTGCTTATTCGTTTGTGCACTTCACCGATACTTTACAAAAGTTATTTAAGTGGTGCAAAAATGAAATTACTGAAACCCGAAGTAGATGCACTGAAATTAAAATTCACTGATCCTAAAACAAAACAGATGGATCAACAGGCATTCAGTATGGAGCAAATGAAACTCTGGAAAAGCGCCGGTGTAAGCCCCCTCGGTGGCTGCCTGCCGGCAGTATTACAGATACCTATATTCATGTCTCTGTATTATTTCTTTCAATCGAATATAGATCTGCGGGGAAAAAGTTTTTTATGGGCAAAAGATCTGGCGTCTTATGATAGTATCTATAAACTACCTTTTGAAATTCCGTTTTACGGAGACCACGTCAGCTTATTTACCTTAACAGCAGTTATTACCAGCTTATTGATATCTATTTATAGTATGAGCAATATGCAGGATAATAATAATCCGCTGATGAAATATATGCCCTATATTTTCCCGGTATTGTTATTAGGAGTATTTAATAAACTACCATCTGCACTTACATGGTATTATACTATTTCAAATACAATTACACTTATTCTCCAGATCGTGATTCAGAAATATATAATCGATCACGAAAAAATATTGGCAGAAATAAGCGAAAAGCGAAAGCAACCTGTTAAGAAATCCAAACTTGCAGAACGAATGGAAGCTATGCAGGAATCACAGAAGAAGATGCAGGAGTTAAAGAATAAAAAGAAATAAAAAATTAAGTTAAATAATATAAAAACTGTACTTGAAAAAGTGCAGTTTTTGATTATAGTCGGTCTAATCAATAATTGGTTATGGATTTGATTATCTTTAAATACAATAAAGAATGAAAATGAATTATATCAGTAAAATAATAGCTACAACATTTATCTTCTTAAGTGGATACAATGTGTTTGCACAAAAAAATATTACTGAGGGAATCCTCTCGTATACTATTTCTATTGAATCTTCTAACTCAGAAGCACCTGTAGCAAACAGTCTCAACGGTGCTAAATTTAATATATATCTTACCCCTTCAGAGAGCAGGTCAGAAATGATAAGTTCGCTTGGAACAGAAACCAATGTTTACAATAACAATACGGGTAAAGGTTTTATTTTAAAAGAGTATAGCGGCCAAAAATTAATGATTACACTCAATAAGGAAAACTGGTCGCAGAAAAATGAATGGAACGATAATTTGAAATTTACAATTTCAAATGAGGTAAAAAGTATTGGTGGCTATGATTGTAAAAAGGCAACAGGTACTGCGAGTGATGGCAAAACGATCACCGTTTATTTTGCGCCGGGCATTGCGTTAGCAAATAAAAAATACAATAATTCATTTGATCAGTTGTCAGGTTTACCGATTCAGTATGAGTTGAGATCAGGCAACCTTATTTTTAAATATTTACTGACCGGTATTAACTATGATCCTGTAGCATCTGCAAAATTTGATGCACCCAAAACCGGTTTCAGAATTATGACCTACGATGAAAATCAACAATTGAAAAAAGGGAATTAAATAAAAAAGCCTCAAATTTTTTGAGGCTTTTAATTATGTCTGATAATAAGTTTCATTCCTGAATATCCTTGCCCTACTTCAGGAACTAATATCTTTTGCTTAAAGGGAACAATATAAATTGTATTGCCTTTTTGATAAGTAGCAAAACTATTATTAAAGATAAATGAGTTAGAAGTTTGTGATTTGCTTAATAAAGAACCTTTGTAAGTAAGCCCGGTTTTTAAATTGAAAGAAAGGTTATTTGTAAAAGAGCCGTTAGTTTTAATATTAAGTGTTACTTTATTTTTACCCTTTTTGCCAATACCTCTATCGGCAAAGCCAGCAAGTACTATACCTGTAAAAATACCTGAAAGCAGTATTATTTTGGTTATTTTACTCATTGTGGGTGTGATTTACTAATACACAAATATATTAACTTTTTTTAACAATATTATTACCGTTTGTAAAGAATTTGTAGTTTATTTCTCAACGTATGTTTATAATTTTTAGTATTTAATAAACGTATTTTTTTCAAAATAAGTTTTAAATTACAGCAACCTACCTATATATCATGAGTAAATACCCCTATCGTAAGGATAGAGAAGAACTAAAAGCTCTATTACAGCAATACCAGAATTTAAAAACCGGCAAACCTAATTCTTATATCGAAGAGGATGGTTTTGAACGTATTATAGATTACTACGACGAAAAGGAGCAAACTTCGCTTGCGTTGGAAGCTTCGGAGTATGGTATTCAGCAATATCCTTATTCTTCTGCACTTCTTTTACAAAAGGCAAATCTTCTGATTATTTTAAGAAAATATGACGAGGCGCTTTACACGCTTGAACAGGTAGAATTACTCGACACTACAGATACAACCTTATATATTCTTAAAACAGATGTTTACCTGGCTTTAGACCTGCAGGAAAAAGCAGCCGAAGTTCTGGTAGAAGCATTGGATAGTTTTGATGGGGAAGAGAAGATAGATCTGCTTTTTGAGCTGGCAGATGTATATGATGACTACGAAAATTTTGAAAAGGTGTTTGATTGCCTGGTAGCTATTTTACAAATGGATGCCAATAACGAGGAGGCTTTATATAAAATTTGTTTCTGGACTGACTTTACAGGCCGTAATGAAGAAAGTATAAAACTCCATCAAAAAATTATTGACGAATATCCATTTAATGAATTGGCTTGGTTTAACCTCGGCGCAGCTTTTCAGGGTATTAAACTACATGAGAAAGCTATTGAAGCATATTTGTATTCCGTAGCAATAGATGAAAAATTTGATTATGCTTACCGTAATCTCGGCGATGCTTATTTACATCTAAGGCGCTATAAAGATGCAATTGAATGTTTAGAAAAAGTGCTGGAGCTTGCCAGGCCGGAATATGTTATTTACGAGGCTATAGGTCACTGTTATGACAAGCTTCGTAACTATGCCCAGGCAAGATTTAATTATAAAAAAGCAAGCCATTTAAATGCAGAAGACAGCCAAATGTATTATAAAATAGCCTGTACCTATATGAATGAAGAAGCTTGGCAAAGTGCAATAAAAAATCTGCAAACTGCTACACGTATTCATCGTATGCAGGCAGAATATAACCTGGCATTAGGTCAATGTTATATGCAGCTGAATAATGTGGATGAAGCCATTACTTATTTTGGAAACGTTGTTAGAGTTCGTCCCAAAAATATAAATGGTTGGATTGAATTATTAAAGTGTCTTTATAATGCGGATATGTTTGTGGAAGGAATTGAATATGCAGATTTTGCACTGGAGCAGACAGATGGTAAACCGATATTTCTGTTCTACAAAAGTATGTTTTTGTATGCAGAAGGAAAGTTTAAAGAGGCCTTATTGTTCCTTGAAAATGGAATGGCAGCCAATCCTAAATTAATAAAAAAGTTTATAGAATTAAATCCATCTATATTGCAACACCAGCAGGTTGTAGAGATTATTGCAAGGTATAAGAAGAAAAAATCTTTGTGATCAGTTTCAATACTTGCTAACGCCCTCTTTACATCATTCATAATATTCAGGTTTCAAGGCTTATCTTTGCGCCCAAAAATAAAGGAATATGAATTTTAATCTTTCTCAAATACCGGAACGTACTTCTCAGCCTCGTACAAGTGGTTTAACAATGGTAATGGATAAAGGGCTTAGCATAAGGGAAGCAGAAAACTTAATGGAAATTGGTGGCCCTCATATTGATATTGTTAAGCTCGGTTTTGGTACAGCCTTCGTTACGCCTAAGTTGAAAGAGAAACTGGCAATGTATAGATCTTATAATATGCCGGTATATTTTGGTGGTACCTTATTTGAAGCATTTTTAATTCGTAACCAGTTTAACGATTATATTAGTATCTGCAAAGAATATGGGGTAAGTTATATGGAAGTAAGTGATGGCTCCATTACTATCCCACATGCTGAAAAATGCGGCTATATTGAAAAGTTAACAAAGCATGGCGTCGTATTAAGCGAAGTAGGTAGTAAAGATGCAGCACATATTATTCCGCCATACAAATGGATTGAGTTAATGAGAGCTGAATTAAGCGCCGGGTCTACTTATGTAATTGCAGAAGCAAGAGAAGCAGGTAATGTGGGTATTTACAGGGGAAGCGGTGAGGTAAGAGAAGGGCTTGTACAGGAAATTCTTACTCAGATACCAGAAGAAAAAATACTTTGGGAAGCTCCCCAAAAAGCACAGCAATTATATTTTCTTGAATTGATAGGTTGCAATGTGAACTTGGGTAATATTGCGCCAAATGAAGTGTTGGCTTTAGAAGCAATGCGTATCGGCTTAAGGGGAGATACTTTTGAATTATACTTAGATAAATAAACAAATGAATCTCTATGGTTTAATAGGATATCCTCTTGGTCATTCTTTTTCAAAAAAATATTTTACACAAAAATTTGAAAGAGAAGGCCTTGATAATTGCCATTTCGAATTGTATCCGCTTCAGCAAATCAATGAGTTTACTTCTTTGATAAATCAACACCAGGATCTAAAAGGTATCGCTGTTACAATTCCCTACAAACAATCTGTCATGCCTTTTTTACAAAGCATCAGTGATGAAGCAATGGAAATAGGCGCTGTAAATTGTATAAAAATTTTACAGGGAGAAATGATTGGCTATAATACCGATGTGATAGGTTTTCAGCAATCATTTAAATCAATATTAAAACCGTATCATAAAAAAGCTTTGGTGTTGGGAACGGGTGGCTCCTCTAAAGCTGTTCAGTTTGCACTTAACAAATTAAATATTCCATTTTTATTGGTATCCCGTGCTGCTGAGGGAGCTAATACAATTGCTTATGCAGAAGTAAATGAAAGTTTACTGAAGGAATACTCAATAATAATAAATTGCACCCCGGTTGGTATGCATCCAAATGAAGCTGCGATGCCAGCAATAGCTTATCAATTTATTACTTCACAACATTATCTCTACGATGTTATTTACGCTCCGGAAGAAACCCGGTTTTTATTACAGGGAAAACTGAGAGGAGCTGATGTGAAAAATGGCTACGATATGCTGGTGATACAGGCAGAAGAGAACTGGAAAATATGGAATGATTAAAATTTTATTGCCTTAAAAGAGTGTTGAATTTTTCAGGCATTGCTGTCACCTTTTTATTTTTATAATCATAAAAGACCATTCCTGTTTTTGCTTTTGCAATTAAAATATTTTTTTGATTGGTTATAGAGAAATAAAGATCAAAACTTATTTTAGTTATTTCATCAGTACTCATATCTATTTCCAATACATCTCCATAAAAAGCTTCGCTTTTATATTGTACCATAAGGTCAGCCATTATTAAACCTACTCCTTCAATATTTAGTTCAGTATAATTATTTTCTGCCAGCCATTGCACCCTGGCTTCATGTAGTATACTTACCAAGGCATCATTACCTAAGTGATTGCCATAATTTATATCTGATATACGTACGGGTATTTTTACTATGGCAATACTTTTTTCAGGTATATTTAATTTAACTCTCGCCATCGTAGCTATTTAAAAAATCAATAAATTTTTTGGTTGCTTTTTTACGGTGGCTGTATATATTCTTTTCATTCATGTCCATCTCAGCAAAGGTTTTTGTACTCCCTGTTGGTATAAAAACCGCATCGTAACCAAAACCATTTGTACCAATCTCTTCTGTAATTATTTGTCCTTCGCAGGTTCCTTCAAACTGGTATTCCTTGTTGTTTAATATCAAAGAAATTACTGTTCGGAATTGGGCATTCCGATCGTCAATCCCATCCATATTTTTTAATAATTTCACAATATTGTTTTTGTTGTTTGCATCATCACCTGCATACCTTGCGCTTTTTACACCGGGCTCGCCATTCAGTGCAGTTACTTCCAGGCCGGTATCTTCGCTAAAACAATTTTTACCCGTAAGGGTATTGATCACGGTAGATTTTTCAGTAGCATTTTCTTCCAAAGAATTATATGGCTCTGGTATTTCTATATCTATACCTGCTTCCTTTAATGTAATTATATCAAAACTGTTATTCAGTACAGCCCTTATTTCCTTTACTTTATTCTGGTTGTTGGTTGCAAAAATTAATAGTTCTTTCATTGTTATACTATTTCAAATAAAGTTTTTAAACACGCCCATAGTTGTTTCTTTTCTGAAACCTCTTTAGCAAGTATTGCCAAAGTCGCGGCAGCTAAATAAACCTGGTGATTGTATTTCTGAAGCTGGTAATTGGGAAATTGTAAAGGGAAATCCAGGCTGGAAGGTTCTGTCCCGAAAAATATTATTTTATCCGGAGAAAAATTCTCTCCGATGCTTTTATGATCCATATCCTTTTTATTAAAGCAATTTACCAACGCCACATCTGCCATTGTAAGTTTACATGCTCCGAGAATACCCATTAAAAAATTCAGATCATTATCAGGTAAATACGCATTGTTAGAATCGGTTACAATAAGAAGGATATTTTTTTTATTGCCTCCCAAAAATGCCCAATCTTTTTTAGAGGGAGCTGGCTCTTTAGCGTTAGCCGTATCTAAATCAACCAATGATTTACTATACAAATCTTTCACTAATTCAGGTGAAAATTGAATATTGTCTAAACTCATGACGGGTAAGTTTGCTGCCTGTTTTTTTCGTTTCTTTGTAGTAAAATTAATGAATATGACAGCAGCAGCAGATTTTAATATTACAAAAGTAGAGCGGAGTAAATTAAATGATATAAATCTTGAGAATATACCTTTCGGTAAATATTTTACTGATCATATGCTTGAAGTTGACTATGAAAATGGCGAATGGAAAACACCTGAAATCAAACCGTATCAGCCATTATTAATGGATCCTTCACTGGCGGCTATACATTATGGTCAGTCTATTTTTGAAGGTATTAAAGCCTACAAAAATGATAAAGGAGAGGCTTATATTTTCAGGCCACAGGATAATTTTAAGAGATTTAATATTTCTGCTGAAAGAATGCAGATGCCAGTAGTGCCAGAAGAAATTTTTATGGAAGGAATAAAACTTCTTATTGAAATGGATAATAACTGGATCCCATCTCAACCTGATCATTCTTTATACATTAGACCATTTATGTTCAGCTCTGATGAAACGATTGGCGTAAAACCAAGTGATAAGTATAAGTTTATGATCATCCTTAGCCCAACAGGCCCGTATTACAGTGAGCCAATGAGAATATATGTAGAGGAGCAATATGTACGGGCCGTACCCGGCGGAGTTGGATATGCAAAAGCTGCAGGAAATTACGGAGCGGCCATGTATGCAACTGCGGAAGCAAAAAAGAAAGGCTATGACCAGGTATTATGGACCGATGCATTTGAGCATAAATATGTGCAGGAATGTGGTACTATGAATGTTTTCTTCATTATTGGAAATACTGCTATTACACCAGAACTGGACACCGGAACTATATTATCGGGGGTAACGAGAGATAGTGTAATTGTTGTTTTAAAAGAAATGGGATATAATGTAGAAGAAAGATCTTTAAATATTGATGAGATAATAGATGCTCATAAAGCCGGACTTTTACAGGAGGTTTTTGGTACAGGTACTGCCGCTACTATTTCTTTAATAAAAGAACTAAGGTATAAAGATTACGTTATGCAATTTGACGTTGCAACCTGGAAGGCTGCTCCTGAAGTAAAAAGCAGGCTGAATGCTATCCGCTATGGAAAAGTAGAAGATACGCACGGCTGGCTGGTGAAAATCTAGTTTTTTTAGGCTTATAATCTTTACAAACCAGCTTTAAAGGCTGGTTTTGTATTAAATGTTAATAAATCAGCAACTTTTTTCATATTTATTTTTCATTTTTAAATCATAATACATACCTTTGCCGTCCGAAAAAAAAGGTCTATTAAATGCCAACTATTCAACAATTAGTAAGAAAAGGAAGAGAAATTATTAAGGCGAAGAGCAAATCGAGAGCGCTTGATGCTTGCCCTCAACGTCGTGGTGTATGTACAAGAGTATATACAACTACTCCTAAAAAACCGAACTCTGCATTGCGTAAAGTAGCAAAAGTTCGTTTAACAAATAAAATTGAGGTGATCGCTTACATTCCGGGTGAAGGTCATAATCTTCAGGAACATAGTATCGTTTTAATACGTGGTGGAAGAGTAAAAGATTTACCAGGTGTACGTTATCATATTGTACGTGGTAGCCTTGATACTGCCGGTGTAAAAGATCGTAAACAAAGCCGTAGCAAATACGGAACTAAAAGAGCAAAAAAATAATTAAAACATAATCTTCTCCTCGGTAAGTTCCCCTTTAGGGGCGGAGGGGTCAAATAAACAACAATGAGGAAGACACAGCCGAAAAAAATTCCCTTAGCACCAGATCCAAAGTTTAATGATAAACTGGTTACCCGTTTTGTAAATAACTTAATGTGGGAAGGTAAAAAAAGTGGAGCTTATAATATTTTTTATAATGCTTTAGATAAGGTAGCTAAAGTAACTGGTGAAGACGGATATGAAGTTTGGAAAAAAGCTTTGACTAACATTACCCCAGGTGTTGAAGTTCGTAGCCGCCGTATTGGTGGTGCTACTTTCCAGATTCCTGCTGAGGTTCGTCCAGACAGGAAAGTTTCTTTAAGTATTAAGTGGATGGTAAAATACAGTCGTGACAGAAATGGTCGCAGCATGGCTGATAAATTAGCTAATGAAATAGTTGCAGCAAGCAAAGGTGAAGGTGCGTCTTACAAAAAGAAAGAAGATACTCACCGTATGGCTGAAGCTAATAAAGCTTTTGCTCATTTTAGAATATAACAATATTCAAATTATATATATTAAGCCACTCTAATGAGTGGCTTTTTTAATGCTCGGTTTTTTAAAGAGCTTCCTGGTATAAGGATTATTCTTTACCATTCATATCTAATATTTCCCGCTTAAATATTTCTGAATTTCTTTTTTAAAGCGAAATTTTAATCTTCAAATTATTGGTAATCAATTGTTTGAAGATAAAATTCACTAATAAATGTTGCCAATTACTATCTATTGATTAGTATTATGTATTGTATAGTACCAAGTAATCTATTATCTTTGTTTTACCAAAGGGGGAAGAAAATAAAAACAACTCTTCTGAACAAAAAAACAATTTTTAAAATTATAAAACTCAAAGTCATGAACACTCAATCAACAACCGTATTTGCACAGTTAAGTAAAGAACATTTACAGGATTTGACAAAAGAAGTAAAAGAAACACTGGCTACTTCAACTGCTCAGGTAAAAACTTTTTCAGCCGCAGATATGTGGAATATTCAACGCCAGCGTAAAAGCTTCTCACGTACCAGAAGATATGCATAAAGTAAGTGTAAGATTAAATAAAAGATGCTCCGGGTGGGGCATTTTTTATTTGGCTGATAAATTAAAAGCAAGTATTCGTAGCCGTTAGAGTGTGTTTTCTGATCTGTCTTTTTGATGGGTATTATTTATATCTGTAAAAACACTGAAGCAGTATAATTTTACAAATAGATTTTCAGCTTTAAAGATATTTGTCCATTTTTGCAGATAATCTCAATGGGGGAAGAATTTTCAGGAAATCTAAACATGTAAAATGGCTTTAATAAAAAAGAATTTATTTAAAATATTGGGGCTAAAAAATTACCTCCGTTTATTACATAAAGGATTTCATTTTTCATATGCTCAGAATTTTTTAAAAAAAGATAATATTTATAGGTATCATTATTTTGATAAAAAATTTATAAGAGAAGGGGATACAGTTCTTGATATTGGTGCTAACCTGGGGTATTACACTTTGCTTTTTGCAAAATGGGTAGGACAGAGCGGCAAAGTATATGCAGTAGAACCGGTAAAAGATTTTGCAGAAACTATAAAATGGGCTTCCAAAAGATTTAATAATATTGAGCTATATAATTATGCTCTCGGGGAAAAAGAGCAGGACGTAATATTGGCTACGCCTGATAATTTTGGTTACTTAAGAACAGGGCTTGCACATGTAATAGAAGGCGATGAAAAAAATGAAAAACACGAATTTAGTTTTAAGGCGCAGATGAAAAAGGGGAGTGTGCTTTTTGCCAATATCCCCAAACTTGATTTTATAAAATGTGATATAGAAGGTTACGAAGAGATCGTATTGCCAGAAATGAATTTAGTAATAATGAAATTCAAACCACCCATACAATTAGAAACCTGGGGTGATCATCAACCAAAAGTAGAAACGTATCTTTTAGATTGCGGCTACGAAAAATACAGTCTTGATGAGGATAAATTAAAGCCTTTGGCGGAAATAAAAAAACCGATCCCTGGGGATTTTATTTTTATCCATAAAGACAACCAGGAAATATTAAGGAGATTAAGTTGATTTAATATTTGCTGTTATCCACCAAATGTTGCCGAAAGGATCTTTTATTCCGCCACTGCGACCATACTCCATATCTGCAAGATCATTTATTATAGTAGCACCATTTTTTAATGCTTTGGCAAAAGTATCATCGGCATTTTCTACATAAATGAAAAGATTTGCATTAGCCGCTGGGTAATTTTCTGTGCTGTCTGCAAACATAATGGTACAACCGTTTATCCTGATTTCACCATGCATAATGGTTTTATCGTCTTCCCTGTATTTTGTAAATAAAGACTGAATAGTAAAGACCTGTTTTGTAAATTCAATAAATGCCGGAGCATCATTTAAAATAAGGTAAGGCATAACGGCCTGGTGGGTTGAAGGTATCTTCATCTTTTAAATTTTACAAGAGTAAATTACAAAATTTTCACTGGTTTTTTGTCTTCATCAATTGCTACAAAAGTAAAATCGCCGGTGATGGCTTTTTCTCTTGTGTCTGCATACATCTGCTCGGTAAAAATATCTACTCTTACTTTCAGGCTTGTATTGCCAATATATGTTACCCAGCCAATTAATTCTATAATGGTACCTGCAGGAATTGGCTTTTTAAAATCAATACGGTCAGATGATACAGTAACCATACGTTGACGGCTAAAACGGGTTGCAGTAATAAATGCTACTTCATCCATTAAATGCATTGCCGTGCCACCAAATAATGTATCGTAATGATTTACAGTATTTGGAAAAACAGCTTTAAAAATTCGAGTAACAGAATGCTCTATTCTTTGTTCTGTTGTCATTTTATATCGAAATAGAATTAATTGAAGAAATTCTTACATTAGATCATGTTTCCTTTTATTTGAAATAAAATTCTTATCCAAAAGGATTTTATCTTTAAGATTTAAAATTGTTTCTCTACAATACGCTTCGTCAAAACTAGTAACATATGGAGATCTTTCAGATTTGGTATATTCATCAATTTTGCAATAAACATTAAAATAAAATCTATGAACTTTTATTATACCCTCTGGAGTGAAAAATTTTTCCGTATAATCATTAATTGAATAATCAAAAAAGCCAATTTTGTCAACACCATTGGTGAGTATCTGACGAAAAACTATACAGTCTTCATTGGCTTTGCAAACTTTAGTAGTAAACTCAAAAGACCATATGGCTCTTTTAAATTTGTCATATTTGAAATCAGCAATTTTTTTGTTTCTAATAGGTTCATTAATGGTTTTATTAATAGCTAATTTACTGCCCTTAAATAAAATCCAAAAAAGAAATCCGAACATACTTATTGCGACAATGCTGCCAAAAAATTCCATATAATAATTTTACAAAAAATCTTAACCGCTGCAACTAATGCATCCATCTTCCATGCTGCATGTACCGCCATTTAACTGGGGTGCTTCTTCCGTTTTATTTTCTACTATAGTAAGATGATGTGTTTCAATTAATGGCTCAGTTGTTTTACCGCCTTGCTTTTCTACGGTAAACTGTACCGCTTGTGTAGCTGCTTTGCTACGCAAATAATACATACCGGTTTTTAAACCCTTGCGCCAGCCATAGAAATGCATGGAAGTTAATTTGCTGCTTGTTGGTGCATCTACAAATAAATTAAGCGATTGCGACTGGCAAATATATGCGCCACGATCAGCAGCCATATCTATCAAGGCTCTTTGTTTTATTTCCCAAACGGTTTTGTAAATCGCTTTTATTTCATCCGGTATGTTGGTGATATTCTGAATAGAACCATTGTGAGACATGATCCTGTTCTTCATTTCATCATTCCATAAATTAAGATCAACGAGGTCTTTCAGTAAATGTTTATTTACCACCACAAACTCGCCGCTCAATACACGGCGCACATAAATGTTTGATGTGTATGGTTCAAAACATTCGTTGTTACCCAATATCTGCGATGTAGATGCAGTTGGCATTGGCGCAACCAATAATGAATTGCGTACGCCATGTTTTAATACTTCTGCTTTTAGTGTGTACCAATCCCAACGCAGTGTTGGCTCTGTATTCCACATATCGTATTGAAAGATTGCTTTTGAAACCGGCGAACCTTCATAAGTTTCATAAGGGCCTTCTACTTTTGCAAGATCTTTACTTGCCGTCATTGCAGCAAAATAAATTGTTTCAAAAATTTCTTTGTTCAGTTGTTTTGCTTCATCACTTTCAAAAGCCAGACGCAATAAAATAAATGCATCGGCCAAACCCTGTACACCAAGGCCAATAGGGCGGTGGCGCATGTTAGAAGTTTTCGCTTCCTCTACCGGGTAGTAATTATTATCAATTATTTTATTAAGATTGAGTGCTGCCTGGTAAGTTACTTCGTATAATTTTTCATGATTGAACTTACCATCCATTACAAAACGTGGAAGGGCTACTGAAGCTAAATTACAAACTGCAATTTCATCAGGTGAAGTATATTCAATAATTTCTGTGCAGAGATTTGAACTTTTGATTGTTCCTAAATTCTGCTGATTGCTTTTGCTGTTTGCAGCATCTTTATATAATAAATAAGGCGTGCCGGTTTCTATCTGTGCATCTAATATAGCAAACCATAATTCCTGTGCTTTAATTGTTTTTCTTGCTCTTCCTTCTGCTTCATATTTTTCGTAAAGCGTTTCAAATTCTTCTCCAAAGCAATCCTGCAATCCTGGTGCTTCGTTCGGGCAGAATAAACTCCATTCGCCATCAGCTTCTACCCGTTTCATAAACAGATCGCATATCCATAAAGCAAAGAATAAATCTCTTGCACGCATTTCTTCTTTACCATGATTTTTACGCAGATCAAGAAAATCAAAAACATCTGCATGCCATGGCTCCAGGTAAATCGCAAAAGCGCCTTTGCGTTTTCCACCACCCTGATCTACGTAACGGGCAGTATCATTAAATACTTTAAGCATCGGAATAATTCCATTGCTTGTACCGTTAGTACCACCTATATAACTTCCGGTTGCTCTTATATTATGTATTGCCAAACCAATACCACCTGCGCTTTGAGAAATCTTTGCAGTTTGTTTTAAAGTGTCATAAATGCCTTCGATGCTATCATCTTTCATGGTAAGCAAAAAGCAAGAGCTCATTTGCGGCTTTGGTGTACCGGCATTAAATAATGTTGGTGTTGCATGCGTAAACCAGCGCTCACTCATTAAGTGATAAGTTTTTATTGCAGCGTCAATATCACTTTTATGAATACCGATAGCAACTCTCATGAACATGTGCTGAGGACGCTCTACAATTTTTCCATGCACTTTTAGCAAATATGATTTTTCCAAAGTCTTAAAACCGAAATAATCAAATCCATAATCCCGATCGTAGATTATTGTAGAATCTAACAACGCTGCATTTTCTTCAATGATGGCTGCAACATCATCCGCAAGCAACGGCATGTATTTACCTGTTCTTTTATCGGTGTAGTCAAACAATAATTTCATTGTCTGCGAAAAACTCTTAATAGTATTTTTATGCAGATTGCTCACTGCAATACGGCTGGCAAGCAAAGCATAGTCAGGGTGCTTCACCGTCAATGATGCTGCAGTTTCTGCGGCAAGGTTATCGAGTTCGGTGGTGGTAACGCCATCGTATAATCCTTCAATAACTTTTTTTGCAACATCTACAGCATTCACAAAGCGCCTGTCCAAACTATAGCAAAGCTTTTCAATCCTTGCTGTAATTTTATCAAACTTTACGCTCTCATGTTTGCCGTCTCTTTTAATAACTTCCATCTTCTGATATATTTAATGTGTTAGTAGTCTTTTTTTAATTCAAAACATTTTTCTTTAAAAATCTTCCTCTGTAGAAAACGCCTGTTCTTTATTGCCTCCGATAACACCTGATTTTTGATAATCACCCACTCTTTTTTCAAAGAAATTTGTTTTTCCTTCCAGGGATATCATTTCCATAAAATCAAAAGGATTGGTGGCATTAAACATTTTTGGATAACCGAGTTCTGAAAGCCAACGGTCCGCAACAAATTCTATGTATTGTTTCATCAGGTCAGCATTCATCCCTATCAATTTTACCGGTAAGGCTTCGCTGATAAATTCTTTTTCTATTTCTACCGCATCGCTGATAATACCAAAAACTTCTGCCTGGGTTAATTTTCCTTTAAGCATGCCGTAAAGCAAACATGCAAATTCGCAATGCAAACCTTCATCCCGGCTGATGAGTTCATTACTGAATGTAAGGCCCGGCATTAAGCCTCTTTTCTTTAACCAGAATAAAGAGCAAAAACTTCCGCTGAAAAATATTCCTTCTACGGCTGCAAATGCAACCAGGCGTTCTGCAAAACTTCCATTCTCAATCCAACGCAAAGCCCATTCTGCTTTTTTCTTAACTGCAGGAACGGTATCGATAGCATGAAACAAGCGATCTTTTTCTGCAGGATCTTTTATGTAAGTATCAATTAATAATGCATAAGTTTCACTGTGAATATTTTCCATCATTATCTGGAAGCCATAAAAACAGCGGGCTTCAGGTAACTGTACTTCACTCATAAAATTTACCGCAAGGTTTTCATTTACGATACCATCACTTGCAGCAAAAAATGCCAGGATGTGAGAAATGAAATGACGTTCGCCATCATTCATTGCATTCCAATCTTTCATATCACTGCTAAGATCTATTTCTTCTGCGGTCCAGAAACTGGCTTCATGTTTTTTGTATTGTTCCCAAATTTTTGGATATTTTATAGGTAGAATGACAAAGCGATCTTTGTTCTCTCTTAATAAAATTTCATCTTCATTTTGCATAGCAATATTTTGTCAATTTACATTTTGCTCAAAAGGAGGCCGACTGATTCGGAAATAACATATCCGGAGTGATCAGTTTTAAGCCTTTCTTCCCGAAAGCTTTTAAACTATTTTATTCATGGCAGGTCTTCTGACTTTCCCATTTTTTCTGAACCTTCCCATACCGGCAAGCTGATACAGTGGCAGAGTTTTTCAGAAATTAATTCCGCTTAAAAGCGGAAGGGATCTACAGCTACGGGAATAGTTTCGGATTTTCACCGGATTCCCTTTTAATGCCTCAATTTGTTTTTAATTGAAGCCACCATAAATACATTACAACATTACTAATGAATGTTAACTAATTGTAAAGTAATTATTCACCTCTTGTTAATAAAAACGGTAATGTGCGACGCACAAAGGTTTTAACGAAATTTCCACTATCAAATGATGAAAATGTGTATAAAAAATATAGGCATTATCAGGAGTATTCATAAGTGTTATTTGAAGAGGTATTTTAAGCTTTTAAGTCAGGCAAATTTTCTAGGCATAGATGTACTTATATGTTAGTTTGGGACTATTGCAGTATATAAAAAAGCATCCTTTTCAGGATGCGTTTCGAAAACAAAGGTTTTCTTTTCTGCAATTTTAAAAACCCAGTTCAAATTTTATAGACGGCGTTACAGCCTTGAAAAAATTATTGAAATATATAGATGGCTCTATACCGAGTTTTCCATCGAACAACAATAGTCTTCCTGCACCCAGCCGGAAAGTATTTTTATCGAAATAATTCCCACTCCTATTTAACAGATAACCGAAAGAAAGAACCGCTGACATATTGGTAGTTTTTAAAGGGTCATTGTCTTTTATAAACCCCTGTGCAAAAGTGAGCGTAAGGAAGTCATTGCGATAGGTTTTTAATTTCCCGATGCCATTACTGCTAAAGAAAAATGTGGGCTCCCATAATAATTCTACTTCTCTTTTATAATACGTATTATTAAAAGTGAAATGTGGGCCAAGCGAAACAGAAGGAACAAAATAATTTTTATAATTTTCAATATTTACAGATGCCCACAGAGAGATAAATGCACCGGGCTTTACAATATATCCTTCCGGCTTTTTGGCGGTGATTGTTTTATCGGTTTTCAATGCAACCCTCCAACCTGCTATGCTTTGCCATTGTTGGTCCCGTACAGCATCCTTTTTTTGAGCCTTCATATTATTTTGGATACTTTTTATTTTTTCATTCAGGCGTCCATCCATATACGTTGCCATTTCAGAAATCCTGTTTATATAAAAAGTGACATGGTAATAACGAATGCTTTTTGTTATCCTATGGTGCGACTCTTTTTTTTCATACGGTATCATACCGGAAATATGAATTGTATCCTGCTCTGATTTTAATAATGAGACATCGCCATTATTTATATAAAAGCTGGAACCTTTTGTATAAAACTGTTGGATGCGTATCTTCTTTTTACCTGCAGTGTCAATAATATAATCAACCCTTTTAGAAGAAATATTATCTGCCAATGAATCTTTGAAAGGCTCCATATCATTCCTGAATACCTGTAACAAAGAATCAATATTCCGGATATATTCCAGGTCATTGATATTAGCAAGTTCTATCTGCATTTTATTTTCCTGTCCCAGCTCTATTAAAAATCTTCTTTCTACATTTTCCATTGGAGCCTGAAAAATTTTATCTGCGGCAGTATTGCCTTGGGCATAAAGTGCCCCGCTGATGCCTGAAAAAAGCATCATCAAGTAAAAGGTTCGTTTCATGTTATTTAATTTTGAGAAGAAATTTTATTTGTTATAGATATAGCCGGTCGTGTTGAAGAACCCGGCTGGGTGCTGAATACAAATTGTTTTGAAAAATTAAAGTGAGACGGTTTTGTAGATGCAAAATGCGTATCGTCTGGTTGTATTACAGGTGAACCAAGTTCATTTGCATGTACTATTTTTAATTTCTTAATTTCTTTTATTGGTGCTGTAGCCAATACCTGTACTGCTTTTTCTACTGTTAATAGGGTATCAATAATTGGAGTAGTTTGTATAAATTTAATTGTGGCTTTTATGCCCAACGAGTTTGCTGGTGTAGCGATAACTGTACTATTTCTTTCTACTTCTCTTTTGGATATTGCGATGCTTTCTTTTTTAGATGGTATGATGGCCACGGTAACAGTATTTATTTCAGCAGAAGGGTTCGCAATTACCGGTTGAATATATTTTTTTTGCTGTATCGTGTTTTTGACCATAGAGCCTTTTATTTTTTTATCATTTATTTTAGTATATAAAAAAGGAATAACTACCATCAATAGCACGCAGGCAGCAGCAGCCCAATACCAAACTGGTTTTGTTTTTTTTGCCTCTGGCTGAAGACGACCGTATAGTTTTTCCCATGCAGCATTTTTATCCTGCAGTATCTCATTGGGCAGGTTGTCTGCATCTTCCAGTTTATTTCGCCAGGATGTAATGTTATTTGCTTTTTCGTTTGACATATCCTGTTCCGTTTTGCAATAAATATTTTTGTAATAATGTTTTTGCTTTGCTTAATTGTGATTTTGATGTGCCTTCAGAAATATTGAGGAGACCGGCTATTTCACTATGCTGCATACCCTCAATAACATATAAATTAAAAACTGTTCTGTAACCAAGAGGAAGTTGCAGTATTAAATTAAATATTTCTGCCGCAGATAAATTATCTAATGCTTCTTCCTGCAATGGACAATCTTCTTCCATCAGCTCAGGCATTATTGTAAATACATTTTTCTTTCTTAAAAACATGAGGCATTCATTCACCATGATTTTTTTTAACCAGGCATAAACCGCAGCATCATTTTTATAAACAAAGGAGTTCAGCCCTTTAAAAAAATTATAAAATCCATCTGATAAAATCTCTTCTGCATCTTCTGTTTTTTTTAGATACCGCTTGCAAACAAGCATCATTTTATCAGCATATTCATCAAACAAGCATTTTTGTGCGGCATTGCTGCCTTGCTTTGATTCATAAATAAGTGTAGAAATATCCATGCGGTAATTAAATGCCTTTGATTGTTGTAACAGTATAAATGCAGTTCTAAACCGAAAGGTTGCCTTACTAAAAAATATTTTTATTCATTCTCATTTACCGGTTTTAAAAATTCCCCTTGTTTTAGATCTGAATAAATGCTTAACAGGATATTGTAATCATCCTGTATCCAGTCACCAACGGCGGCACCTTTGTAATGACTATGACGTAAGTAGTTGCTAAACATTTTGTAAGCCGCTTTTGCATCATCGTTATTGTAATAAGTATTTATCCATGAATTTGCAACTTGCGAAGGTTCTTCAATACCAATACCGCCGCTATAGATTTTTACTATGCCTTGCGAATATTCAAAAGACACTACTTGCTGCTTTCTTTCTTTGGCTGCTTTTAAAATGTAGATTAGATGCTTAAAATAATTTCCTAATCTATCCTGTATTTCTGTGAGAGTTTCTGCATGGGAAGCTTTTTTTCTCCATAAATTGTTGGCTGAATAAAATGGATCTTCTTTAAAATTTTCCATTGCCGGGGCATATTCTACAAATTGCATCTTGAATTTTTTTGTTGGTGGATACAGCGATAAAGATTGCTGCTCATTGACCAAATCGTGCTGTATATAAAGTGTATCAGTTTTGGTGGAATCTTTATAATCTAAAAAGAGTTTATCTCCTAAGTTTTTCCAAATTCCATTTGCATACTGAGATGATTTTCTTACATCTGAAAAAGTTCCATCTTTAAATATTGAAAGCAGAATACCATCTTTTAATTTTTCCTTACTTTTTGCTTCTTCCATTAATGCATCATCTGCTGAAGTGTTTGCCTCTGCCATGCTGGAAACATCATACAAGCCCCAGCTTGCCAGTAAGTTATTGGAGACCTTTGTTTTTTCCGGCTTCTCTTTTTTAGGCTGGGGTTTGCAACCATAAAAAATGAAAAGAATAAAAAACAGTTGTAATAATTTCGTTTTCATAATAAGCTATTGAGTTTCAGGGAGATGATTTTTTTGATTTGTAAAATAAACAATAAGTATTTAAAGATTTGGTTTAAAAATATTACTATCGCTCACAGAGGCCATTGCAAGCCAAATTCTTCTTAAAATGCTTGTTTAAAAGCAAACTTATACTTACCTTTGCGCCGCTAAAAGCCTCGGCAAATAGGGATGGCGCCGGACAATTTAGCATAATATGAGAGCATAAATAAGTCATATCAAGAACCCCAAACCCCTTACGGGGCTTTCCTACGAGGGTGTGTGCATTTTTTAGAAAGTGCATAAAAAAAGATCAATAAAGAACCAAATGTACAAGTGAGTGACACAACGATGATGACCATAGTTGATTCTTTGTTGGGACAAAAAATAACAACTTAAATACTAAATTCAAAAAAAATAAAACAATGGGAGATTTACGTTATCAACGAAATTTTGGAATTGCCGCTCATATTGATGCCGGTAAAACGACCACTACCGAGCGTATCCTTTATTACACCGGTGTAAATCATAAAATAGGAGAAGTGCATGATGGTGCTGCTACTATGGACTGGATGGCGCAGGAACAGGAAAGAGGTATCACTATTACAAGTGCTGCTACTACTTGCTTCTGGAACTTTCCGATGGTGCAGAACAAAAAAACACCTGATACAAAACAATATAAATTCAACATTATTGATACCCCGGGTCACGTGGATTTTACTGTAGAAGTAGAACGCTCTCTTCGTGTACTTGATGGTTTATTGGCTTTATTCTGCGCTGTGTCTGGAGTAGAACCACAGTCTGAAACCGTTTGGCGCCAGGCTAATAAATACAAAGTACCACGTGTGGGTTTTGTAAATAAAATGGACCGTGCAGGTGCTGACTTCTTAAACGTTGTTAAGCAGATTAAAGAAATGCTGGGTGCAAAAGCAGTTCCATTACAGTTACCAATTGGTGCTGAAGATGGTTTTAAAGGTGTGGTTGATCTGATCACCATGAAAGGTATGATATGGGATGAAGCCGGACAGGGTATGACTTTCAACGAAGTTCCTATCCCGGAAGATATGATTGACGAAGTGAACGAATGGAGACAACATCTTATTGAAGCTGTTGCTGACTACGATGAGAAACTTTTGGAAAAATTCTTTGATGATCCTAATACGATCAGTGAAGATGAGATACATGCTGCAATGCGTAAAGCAACAATTGATCTTTCTATCATCCCTATGATGTGTGGTTCATCTTTTAAAAATAAAGGCGTACAAACTGCATTGGATGCTATTATCAGGTATTTACCAGGCCCACTGGATATTGAAGCCGTTAAAGGAACAAATCCCGATACAGGTGAAGAAATTGAACGTCATGCTGATCCTAAAACTCCATTTAGTGCATTGGCATTTAAAATAATGACCGATCCTTTTGTTGGCCGCCTTGCATTCTTCCGGGCATACTCAGGCAGATTGGATTCCGGTAGTTATGTGTTGAATACA
>JBDSIB010000139.1:0-7737 GCA_039918155.1 Ferruginibacter sp. | reverse complement strand
ACCCAAGTTTAGAACTGAGTTTTTGATACTATTCTATTATATTCCATGCCTGATGAATTAAAGTAAACAATATCTTCTCCATTAGGGTCAATTATCATTGTTGGACTATTCCCAAATGCAGCATAAGGGCTAATATCAGCATATTTTCTTGTTAACGGGTCAACACTTAGCCATCTTCCCAGTCTGGGATCATTTATTCTTGAACCGAAGTCTAATTGATTTCCTTCACCCTTCACTTCATTATCCTTTTCCTTACCATTAAACCCGTACCTATAAGAGCTACTACCAGCCTGATACTTCCTTCCCGGCATGGTCATGCCGAACGGATAATAGTCACTTCCTCACAACCTTATCCTGTATGCAATCTCAAAGAACTATCGAATTGTAAAATAGCATTTTTTTTCTTAATTTATTTGATTGTAAATTTTTAAATTTTATATTATGAAAGTAAGAGAAATGAAAATGGTGCCTTTATTTGAAAAGTTAATAAAGGACAGCACGAAAGGTTTGCGCTGCCAGCACGACGGCAGCCGCATAAAACCACAAAGCATACAAAATTATATGTATGTACTGGCAAACCTGAAAGAGTACGAATTGCTAACCTGCGTACCCCTGCGGCTTAAAATATTTAAAGGGTATAACCAACGGGAGCAGGCAGCGGAACGGCTTTACTGGAAGAAGTTTTACCTGGACTTTACTGACTTTTTATTTAAAAAAAAATTACTACGACAACTATGTGGGTGCAGTAATTAAAATAATAAAATTGTTTTTTAATTATTTAAGCAAAGATTTGCTTTTAAATATAAGCGATACCTACAAAAACTTTTATGTGTGCCACCAGGAAATACCGGTAATTACTCTGCTTCCCCAGCAGTTGTTTTTTCTTATAAGTAATAAAGCATTTGAACAAAGCCTTAGCAAGAGCCTGCAGAAATCAAAAGCCATATTTGTATTTGGCTGCACTGTTGCCTTAAGAGTATCAGACCTGCTTTCCGTTAAATTTGGCGATGTGCGCCAGGCTGGCAGCGTATATTACCTGCCTGTAAAAACCATGAAAACAAATACTATTGTACATATTAAACTGCCTGCTTATGCAGTGGCTATTATGGAGCAGTTCAGGCTTACTGCAAAAAAGCGGAAAGCTATTTTTCCACCGGTTCCTATAACAAGACTTAATAATCACATCAAAAAGATCATAGAAGCCGCCGGTTGGAAAAGTGAGATGGGTAAAATAAGAACCAGGCAGGGGGTAGGCAATGAGTTGATATACCCTATAAGCAACAGGCCTTTTCGTTTTTGCGATATGGTATCATCTCACACAATGCGGCGTACCGCCATTACAATAATGTTAATGATGGGGATGAAAGAACATATAGTAAGACAGGTAAGCGGGCATACAATAAGCAGCCAAAGCTTTAACCGCTATGTATATTTTGCACAGTCTTTTATAGATAATGAAATGGACAAAGCATTTAATAATTTATTGCTCAGTGGGGGAGATGAAAATATTAATGCGATGGCTACGATGCAAATGTGCTGAACGGACAGGAAGAAAGAATTAAAGTCACAAGCTAAAATTGGCTGTGACTTTTTTTTGACCCCTCTGCAGCACGAACTCAATCTATCCATCATAATAGTTGGTCGACGGGTCTGGAGACCGGGTCTCGGCACTTGAAGATTGAAGTATGGCTACATAAAAGATTGTAGAATAATAAAAGATGAAAATAAAATTGATATAAATAAACCATCCACCCACTTTAAAACCTTCGGCCTTTGCCCATAAATGATCTACTGCTGACAAGCGGCGTGATGCGAAAGGGGAGCCATGCGCAGCAGGGCCGTAGCAAAGCGGAGCCTGAAGCAGCACGAACAAATGATGACGGTGGTATGCGGCTGAACGCCAAAATGTTTTACAAAAAAAACTTTTTACTTTTTCGCTGCTGCTTGATACTGCAGCAACGGTTAACTTTGCACCACGAAAATTAAAAATTGGAAATTACAGATAACGGCATACCGATAGAATTGGTGAATGATAGTGAGCATTTACAGGCAGTGGTAGAACGGCTGTGTATGCAGCCCGAAATTGCGATAGATACGGAGTTTGACAGCTTTAATAAACAATATGGTATTCAACTGCAACTGCTTCAGGTGTTTGACGGCTCTACTTGTTATTTGATAGATCCGATTGAGATAAAAAACCTGGAGTCTTTGTGGGCGGTGTTTGAAGACAGGACGATCTGTAAACTGGTTTACTCAGGATCGAACGATGTAGATATTTTAAAAAGACATGGCTGCAGCCCGGTAAATTTATTTGATATACAGGTAGCTGCTGAGCTTTGCAAGTGGCCGGAGACGTCGCTTTCGAAGGTGTTGCAGCAGGAGTTTGGGGTAACGGCAGACAAATCTTTACAATCTGCCGGCTGGGGCAACAGGCCGCTGAGCAGCAGGCAACTAACGTATGCGGGTAACGATGTGATATACCTGCCACGCTTAAAGGAGTTGCTGCTACCGGAGATTAAGAAACATAAGCTTGTCAATAATCTGCAGGAGCAAAACATAAAACTGGAAGCGGCGTCGAGCAAAGATTACTTTCCGAAACTGAATGGCAGACAGCGGGCAACCTTTAGCCGCTACAGTCAGCAAAAACTGCTTGACTTAAAAATATTGGTAGATGAATATGCGCAAGAAGTAAACCTGCCGCCTTTTAAAATAGTACAGGATTCTTTTTTAGAAGAAACAGTAAAGGATGGGCAATTATTTTTAAAAGAACCATTCCCCGAAAAGAAATTTCATTACAGTGTAAATAAAAATGAACGGTTTATAAAAGCGTTTATGGAAATAGTAAAGTCTATTAATGGGGCAATAGAGTGGGAGCGGAAGAGGAGAAAGTAGGGGCTGAATAGCGAACAGTTAATATTTTATTGAAGTATAAATAAAGACAGGGATATTTATTTTATGGATTTTTTTTAAAATTGCATCTCATTGCAAAACTGCAATGATGAATGGCTCTTCAATTTTAAAAAAAATTATTTCTTGTTTGGTGGCTGCATTTACAACAATTGCATTGCTGCTTGTTCTTGGTAATAGTGGTACACTTACCTGGTTTCCTCCTTTACTTGTATTTTCTCTCGCCGGACTTTGCTTTGTTTCCGCACTTATTTATCCCTTTATTTGGCACTATAAAGAACAAAAGCAAAATATAGACTCTTATAAAATCTATAGCTTTTTAAATATATTGATAAGGTATACCATTGCATTTAACCTGGCTGCCTTTGGATGGAAAAAGATTTTCGGACTTCAGTTTATTGTACCGCCATCAATTGCCGACAAGCCGATGAATCAACAGTCTGGGGAATGGCTAACCTGGTTTTACTTTGGATATTCTCATACTTTCGGACTTATACTTGCTTTGATTCAGATAGTTGGTTCATACTTTCTATTATTTCGTAAAACATTATTGGCAGCAGCTATTGCCTTATTCGCATTTATGCTAAACCTCACTTTAATTAATTTCTTTTACCAGATGAATACCGGTGCACTAACGCAATCAGTTTTGTTGACTGTCGGTTTAGTTTATCTTATCCTGTTGGACTATCAACGACTAAGAGATTTCTTTTTTAAATCATTACCAAACATACCAACGCTAAATATAAAAAATACTAATGCTAAAAATATAATAAGACTTTCTGCTGTAGTGTTATCATTTCTTTTCACTTTATATTTAAAATTTTTTATGAATTAAAATTAAATAACTGCTACGCAAATAACAGCGTAGCAGAGAAATAAATATCGGCTATAAAGCAGCAGCGGTAGAAGAAACATCCAGTGCACTGAAAAACCATCCACCCACTTTAAGATTTCCACCTTTACCCATAAAAGATTTACTGCTGAAGAGCGGCGTGATACGAAAGGAAAGTCATGCGCAGCACGGACAGATGCTGACTATGTAAGAAGTTAAGCGCCAAAATATTTTAAAAAAAAATAACCGGATCAGTCAATGTGAGTGTGTCTGGATGTGGGAGCGTTTAAACCCTTTTCAAAAAACTATTTTTATTTATTTCGGCTGTTATTGGTAAATTAGACTTGTGCAATTTTTAAAAAATAGAAGCCATGAGCATAAGGTTATTTAAATATCTGTCTCCGTTGATAATGTATGCTGCGGCTTGGGCTGCTTTTACATTAGATGGGGCATGGGTTTTTCTACCGCTGGTTTATGCATTTGTATTCATTCCGGGCGCAGAACTTTTTTACAAACCTGTTAGTAAAAATCTTACGCAGGCAGAGGAAGAAATGGCAAAGAAAAATCGCCTTTATGATTGGATGCTTTACATTATTGTTCCTCTGCAATATGCGGCGCTTGTTTATTTTTTGTACAGTGTAAGCACCAGCAATTTGTTGTGGTGGGAAATTGTCGGCCGCACATTATCTATGGGTTTACTTTGCGGAACTTTTGGTATAAATGTGGCGCATGAACTTGGCCATCGAAATAAAAAGTATGAGCAGGTATTGGCGAAAATGTTGCTGGCCACATCGCTGTATATGCATTTTTTTATAGAGCATAATAAAGGCCATCATAAAAATGTAGCAACGCCTAAAGACCCGAGCAGTGCAAGGAGAGGGGAGCCGCTTTACTTTTTTTATGTACGTACTATTTTATTTTCTTATCTCTCGGCCTGGCATATTGCCAATGAAGAAATGCGTAAGAAAGGGAAAGCGGTTTATAGTTTGTCAAACGAAATGTTACAGAGCCAGCTATGGCAATTATTATTGGTTGTTATTATCTATTTAAAATTTGGCGGCCTGCCTGCATTGCTTTTTGTGACGGCTGCTTTTGCCGGGGCATTGCTGCTAGAAACAGTGAACTATATAGAACACTATGGCCTGCAGCGTAAGGAAACTACGCCGGGAAAATATGAGCGGGCAATGCCAATGCATAGCTGGAACAGCAGCCATCCGCTGGGACGCATTATGCTTTTTGAATTGAGCCGGCACAGTGATCATCATTACCTTGCCAGCCGGCCTTATCAAATATTGCGGCACCAGGACGAGGCACCTCAGTTGCCTACCGGTTATCCGGGTACGATGATCTTATCTTTATTTCCACCATTGTTTTTTAAAGTGATGGATAGGAAGATTGCTGCGATATTAGAAAACAGTGAGTCGTGAAATTTGTTAGTTAGGTTTGCTATCTGCTTTGCTATTTGCCAAACAATCCATTGGTAAAGCAAAGTTTGTGGGCGAAGAAAATGTGCCACTTAAGCTCTTAATAAAAAAGATTATCACCTCATGTTTCTTTTTACCGGCGGTTTATGATGAGCTAATCAATAAACGTTCTGCAAAAAAAAGTAAAGATGGGAGAGAAGATTGAAGTGAAAAACAACATATATAAAACTATCCGTTATAATTATTTCTGCAAAAAAAAATACTTCATCTCAACTTTAGGTACAAGCTTCTTAATATTATTATTACTAATAGCGGCCGAAACCTTATTGTTCCAGTAAAACTTCATCCTGCTTCAGTTTTCTATCTAACACAAAAGTGCCAAATGGCACTAGCGATGCAAGAAATGCTAACACAAACCAACCCCAGCTTTTATTGAGACTGGTTTTTGTTGCCCAGGCAAGTATTACAAACGCAATAAATAAAAATCCGTGGATGGAACCGGTGATTTTTACAGCCATCGGCATATCTGCAAAATATTTTAATGGCATGGCAATGCATAATAAAAACAGGAAGGAAATACCTTCTGCAATTGCAATCTTTCTAAATAAGCGGAGTGTTTTAATTTCTTTCATATTGTAAAAAAAGTCAAGGCATTACACCGAGAAGTATTTCTAATTTTTAGTGTGCTATATTACTTTTCGGAAGATCTGTTTCATCACGAACACTTATGTTGTCTTTCGTTGGAAAATTTGCAGGGATGGGATAAGTTACTTTTCCACGGCCTAACCATTCCGTTACTCTGATCACCGTTGTTTGAAAGCCAATACAACGGTAGCTTAAAGGATAAATATCATTTTTCCAAAGATGCCCCATAACAGAATTGTACACATTCCCCTTACCATATTTAACCAGCCATTCCGCAGGCCAGGTTTTTTTAGTAGCAGAGCTATCAAATGCCACAGATAATATCGTGATATTTTCAGCAGCTCCACGGCTATAATTATACACTTCTGTAGAAGCCGCTTTCCACTGCTGCGGCATACCACTATTAATAGGATGACGGTTGATAATGTTGATCACTGCATTAAATCTTGCTCCATGGCTTGTTGCTTTTCCCTCGCCGGGAGAAATACGGATGATTGTATTATTTTCACCAATTTCTAAAGCATATCCTGATTCTTTTGGACGCCAACCTAACCCGATCATTTTGTCATACTCTTTCCAATGAGTAAAAGAATTGTTTGCAGAATGCAGAATATATAATCCGCCTCCTGATCTTACATAATCTTCCAACTGCATTTCTATTTTCCTGGGCCAGCGCAAATTACTGTTCGGAAGATTATTTGTGTTTTGAATTACCACATCAAAATCTTTAAAGTTTGGGTTCCATGCAGCCCAGCCGGCACTATCTTCAACTGTTGAAGGTGTGGTAGAAACGGATACCTTAAAAAGTTTACTTTCTTCAAGGATGAGCCTTATGAGCTTTGTTGTTTGTGCCCAATCATGATTGCTGAAACCATCAACAATAAGCACTTTAATAATTTTTTTTTTGCTAACCCCAGCTTTAACTGCTGGATAAAAAAAACAGGCTGCGATAAGCAGGAAGATATATTTGCGCATATTTTTATATAATAAGAGAGTGCTAAAATAATTAAAAAATCGGCAGGTATGCTGTTATTTACTTTTCGCCGGCTCTTACGTTCAATAAAAAATGGAGTTGCGGCCGCCTGTGTCCTTTCGCCATTATTTTAACCGGGGTTACAAGTTAAAATTAACCTCAGAATTGCAGACCTGATCAAAATATGTTGTAGTTTTAAAGCATAACTTCATTATATGCGTGCAATTCTTTTAGGGATAATTCTTTTGTCTGTTACTGCGTTAAAAGCACAAATATTTATGCCGGGTGGCATTGGTTATTTGCCTGCTCAACCTTTCGCAAATAACATGGCTACTTCTGATAGTCTTTCACAAAAGAAATGGTCTGTCAGCAAATTTGTTGGTATCTCTCAATCTTTTATTTTTTCAAAAGGCGGCAGCGCATCCATTACCAGCGTACCCATTGGTTTGCAATTAAACCGCAGGCTAAACAATAATCTGTACGCCTTTGCCAATGTAGCCATTGCACCTTCCTATATTAATTTTAACCACGCTTTTACTAACAGCACTTTTAATAAAATAAATCCCGGCAGTATTTTCTCCCGATCCAATAGCCTGGGCATATATTCTTCTGCATCTATGGGGCTGATGTATATTAATGATGCCAGAACATTTTCTATTTCGGGAAGTATCAGCGTTGATAGAAGCAGCACGCCCTTTTTTCCGGTTTACCCGGTTAATGTTTCAAGGCCAATGCCTGTAAATGCAGACAGGAGATAGCATTCAATAATTCCTTCGCAGCCGTAGTTATTATTTAGCCCGGTTTGTATTCAGGAAGTACAGTTGCCGTCGCATGGTTTTTAACCGATGGCGATTGATTGACGGCTATGTACCAAATTTTTTAATAATTTCCTTTCCTAATATCCACACCTGCCTAAATTATAATTAATAAAATTGTAGCTTTATTTACTTGGCTAT
>JBDSIB010000138.1:0-5838 GCA_039918155.1 Ferruginibacter sp. | reverse complement strand
AATTTGATGGCACAACTACCGCTGGCTGTCCGGCAAAAGAATTTTCTTTTTTCATAAATGAACCGTATCCCCAGATAACGGCTATCGTAGTAACGGCACTGATAGTTACAGTTCCCAGTAATTGTTTAAATTTCATTTTTAATAGGTTTTATTTTTTTTCAATCGTTACACAAACAGTATCAACTTTTGTGCCTCTGCATACAAAGTAACGACACCCTGCCATTATGTTATTTACCACCTGACAGTATTAACATTAAATTAGTAAGGGTTTCGTAGATGATCAGACTCCCACCAGGAATTGCATCGTATCTACATTATCTGCATAGGTAAACAAACCCGGCTGCTGCGTTGCCCCAAAAGGTACAACGTTTTTAGCTACGATACATTGTATTTCGGCGTTTTCCTGCAACTGGGTTACAGGGTTTTCACCCGTTTTATAAAACTCGTAGTGCAATTGGCTCACGGGTGAAAAGGGCGAAGCATTTTCTACCAGCAGGGTTGCTTCATTCGTCATGTAATAAATATGGTTAAGCAATAAAATAGACAACTGGTAATCGTAATTATTCTTATACTTATGATGATCTGCAAAATATTTATACCTGTCAAACGATCTCAGCAGCGGTACAAAATCATAGCCTTCCGGTACAAATATTTTAGTAACGTTCCTACAGCCAAAGCCAAAGTATAAATGAATATCATCCGATAATCTTTCCAGCTCTTCCATGGTTTCATCGCCTTTTAAAACAGCAACCGATGTTCTGTTTTTACGGATGATGTTTGGGTACTTTGCAAAATACTGTTCAAAATATCTGCCCGAATTATTACTTCCTGTAGCAATGTATCCATCGCATCCTTTCAGCATTTCTGAGAAAGAAATATGGTTCTGTATCTCTACATTCTGGCTGTACAATACTTTTACCAAATGTTTCAACAACACATCATCTTTGGATGATAATTTTATAGTTTGATAGTGCCCCGAAATAAACACTGCTAAAAAATCCTGGAAGCCCACCATCGGTATATTTCCAGCCATTACAATACCAATATTCTTTGGTACGATGTTATCATCAATATGGTAATGCGCTACCCAATGTTCCAGCCGGTCTTTTTGTAAAAAGTTTTCTGCTATCTGCATACAGGCATAGTCAATAAAACCGGTAGTAAACCAGCCGTTCTTTGTAAATGCAGTTTCTTTTACGGCTTGCCATTCAGCGTCATTATTTTTTAAATAATCTCCTAATCCGCTCATTAATTCAATTCGTGTTTGTAAATTCATATTGTTCTTATTAAATTGCAGTCAAAATTACTAAGATGGCGATAAAGATAACTGATGAATGTATAAACTGCGGCGCCTGCGAGCCCGAGTGTCCAAACAATGCGATTTATGAAGGTGGGGTAGAGTGGGCAATTTCCGATGGTACTACCATCAAAGGTTCTTATACTTTAATGGATGGTACAGTGCTGGATACTGATCAGCGGAATGCACCCATAGCAAGCGATACCTATTACATTGTACCAAATAAATGTACAGAGTGCCAGGGCTTTCACGAAGAGCCACAGTGTGCTGCAGTATGCCCGGTAGATTGTTGTGTGCCTGATGAGGATTACCGTGAAACCGTAGATGAGCTGATGAGCAAAAAAGCAAGATTACACATTTAAGATTTTTTTAGTAACTGCCGAAAGGCTGTTTAATTAAGCAGGTGATATTTCCTGTTGCATGGGCGAGGGTATTTTTAATAATACTTTCGCCTTTTTGTTTTGCAACGTTCAATGTTCAAAAGGTTCAATGTTCAAGAGGTTCAATGTTCAAGAGTTCGAGGTTCAAGGGTTTGGCAGCGGAACGAATGTTTTTCATCCGATAGCTATCGGATCAGCATTGGTCCTGCTGTCCGCTATACTCCGCTGCGCCTGCGGCACATGCGTGGTGCCGCTTCCATCAGGGCTATTGCATCAGCGGTATATTTTCATGGCAACATTTAAAATAGAAAGTTGATCGCATAAAAAAAGCCTGGACGGTCATAAATTGGTAACTCACCAACGAAGGCTAAGGCTAAAGAAACCAAGATTATTTTATATCCTCTTTTTAAGTGGTCTAATCCTCACCAGTAACTGGATAAGCTGCCTCTTTTTGTCCGGTAGCGACGAAGTCGGTATTGAAAAAATGCGCAGCATATTTTTTCAAAGGGGAAAAAGCAGCAGCGTTCCGGTTACGCAGCCCGCCGGCTGAGGAGGCGAAAGCAATAAATTTTAATAGAGCTTAATAAGTTAGACATTGTGGATTAAAATATTTACTCTAATAAAATCGATATTTTAAACTTTATTCAAAGAGTGCTAAAATTCAAGACTTTCCACAATACAAAGGCTGTTAAAATCATTGCTCATTCATTTTCAATTATCTCATAATTCATTATCTTGCCCGTGTTTAAATATGTGTATGAAAATTACAATGCCTTTTATTATTTTGATCTTCCTTTTTTCCTGTACAGTGAAAAAAAAGGAAGAAGCAATTGATATGAGCGGTGAAAAAGCAAAACTGATACAGGCAGATAAAGCATTCTCTGATCTTAGCGAAAAAGAGGGAATGAAAAATGCTTTCCTGGAGTACATTGACAGCAACGGTGTTTTATTAAAAGGAGACCACATGCCCATTATAGGAGCAAATGCAATTGATTACCTCATACAGGTAAGCGATACTGCATTCACCCTCAACTGGCAGCCGCAGCATGCATTCGTATCAAAGTCCGCAGATCTTGGTTACACATATGGTATCTATGCGTTGCATTCAAACACAAGAGATACTGTTTTGTATGGTACGTACGTTAGTATCTGGAAAAAGCAGGCAGATGGTAAATGGAAATTTGTACTGGATAGTGGGAACGAAGGAATTGGAGACGAGGCTCAGTAAAGTTTAAGCCTTTCTGTTAATATGATGTCAACCTGCTGGCGCCTTTAACGAACGGGGAGTTTGTCAAAGGCTCACGAAAAGGCTTCTACGATTAAATTGTCAGCCTGAGCTTGTCGAAGGCGGGTTCAAAAAAAGAAAAAGATTTGTAGATAAAATTATTTTAAAAGCGCACCCCTTAAGCAAACAAATAAATGAAAAAAAAGATTGCACTTGTTACCGGTGGTTATTCAGGCGAAGCCGTAATATCTTATAAAAGCGCAGAAACAATTTATAAAAATATTGATACCAATAAATGGGATTGTTATCTCATAGATATTCATCCCTCCGGCTGGTTCTATAAGAAAGCAAATGGTGAAAAAGTATTTGTAGACAAGAATGATTTTTCCATCACAGTTGATGGTAATAAAATAAATTTTGATGCAGTGCTCGTCGGCCTGCATGGTACGCCCGGCGAAGATGGAAAACTACAAGGCTATTTCGATTGTATCAATATGCCTTACACTTCCTGCGATGCTGCAACGTCAGCACTTACATTTAATAAACGCTATACCGTTGCGGTAGCTGCTTTTGCAGGCATGCATGTTGCAAAGTCATTGCATCTTTTTACAGGCGATGCACTTACGCCGGAAAAAATATTAGAGCAACTTTCCTTACCACTTTTTGTAAAGCCAAATAATGGTGGCAGCAGTTTGGGAATAAGCAAAGTAAATACTGCAGCAGAATTACCAGCCGCCATTGAAAAAGCATTTAAAGAAGATGACCAGGTGTTGGTAGAAGAATTTATAAAAGGCCGTGAGTTTACCATCGGTGTTTTCAGGTCAAAAGGCAATATCATCGCTTTGCCCATTACAGAGATCATCACAAAAAATGAGTTCTTTGACTTTGAAGCAAAGTATGAAGGTGCCAGTGAAGAAATTACTCCGGCGCAGGTAGACGAAACTGTGGCAGATAAAGTAAGGGAAGATGCAAAAAAGATCTATAGCGTTTTTAATTGCAATGGCATTGTACGCATGGATTTTATTTATGATGAGAAGAGTGGGCATCCGTTTTTACTGGAAATAAATACCGTACCGGGCCAGAGTGCCGCCAGCCTGGTGCCGCAACAGGTAAGGGCAATGGGCTGGTCGCTGATGGAGTTTTATTCAGCTTTGCTGGACGAATGTTTTAATTAAGTATCTTGTAATTTCAAAAAACGTAAATTTCTCTTGTTTAAATTTATCACTAACAGGCCTTTTTGGGTAAACCTGCTTGCTGCCATAGGGCTGGCAGTACTGATCGTATTTGGTTTTCTGCAATTGCTGGGGGGCATTACAAAGCATGGAGAATATCTTACCGTACCCTCTGTAACCGGTAAAACCACCGCTGATGCTATAAAATTATTGGAAAGTAAAGGCTTTGATGTTACCATCCAGGATTCTGTATATACAGATACCGCCAAAATGGGTATTGTTTTAAGACAGCTTCCCGAACCTAACAGCACGGTAAAAGTAAACCGCACTGTATTGCTTACGGTAAACAGGGTTACCTTGCCAATGGTAGAAGTGCCGGCATTGCAGGGAAAATCATTAAGCTTTGCAATAGAGCTTTTAAACCGCAATCATCTTCAATTAGGCGATACGACTTACAAGCCCGATTTTATGATGGGCTCTATATTGGAACAAAAATATAAAGGCGCTATAATAGATGCCGGTAGTAAACTTACCTGGGGCAGTAAAGTAGACCTTGTTATTGCCGGCGGCCTTGCGCAGGAACATATCATTGTACCATCATTGATCGGCATGACGTATGCAGAAGCAAAAGCCTTGCTGGAAGGAGAGGGCATCAGCATCGGTGCGCTGATACCAGACCCTGGAATAACAGATACAGCGGCCGCATTTGTTTATAAGCAAAACCCGCCACGCTATACCGAAGATAAACAACCGGTGTATATTCAATCTGGTCAGTTAATGGACCTTTGGATAAGTTCGGTAATGAGAGCAGCGCCGGAAGATTCTACAAACAATAACCCACAATAAAAACAGTATGAAAAATATTTCAGTACAGGAACTTAAAGAAAAATTAGATGTAGGTGAACACATAAACCTGGTAGATGTGAGAGAGCCCGATGAGAATGCGGCATTCAATGTGGGTGGGTTGCTTTTACCGTTAGGCAAGATACAAACGATGCAGATAGAGGATATTGATGAGTTAAAAGAGGAAGAAGTTATATTGTATTGCCGCAGCGGCAATCGTAGTTCACAAGCCTGTCTAATGCTTGAATCTATGGGTTTTAAAAATGTTACAAATGTAGCAGGCGGTATGCTTGCCTGGCAAGATCAGTTTGAGAAAAAATAACTGGCCCTTCGTTCTCTCACACTAGATAAAGTTTTCACATAGAAGATAATCTATTCCAGTTCCCTCTCTCCCGATTGCTATCGGGACGGAGAGAGCTTGTCCCGAAAAAATCGGAAGGTTGGGGTGAGGTCAGTTTTACAACTGAATATTTAGCCCTGCCATAAAATTCACCGGTGCCATCGGGAAATAATAGTTCTCATTTACCAATTGTCCACCGCTGATATAACTATAGCCGTAACCGTTAGGTTCATACTTTTTAGAGAATAAATTATTTACCTGCATAAATAGTACTGTGTTTTTGATGTTGTGTCCTGCCAAAGTATAGGACAGTTTTACATCCTGCACATAATATGGTGAGAGACTGCTGTTCTTTTCAGAAGTATTATCCAGGTACTGGCGGCTTACATATTTACTGATAACACTTATAACTGCATTTTTTACCGGGGTAATATTAATAGTAGCAGCACCTACTACTGCCGGTGAAAAGGAGATATCGGGATGAGCATAGAACTTCGTTTGTTGGCCGCCGTTATCATAATCATCAATAAAGGCGGTAAAGTTTTTTACTTTATTTTTACTGAAAGAAATATTGCCTGCGG
>JBDSIB010000137.1:0-10557 GCA_039918155.1 Ferruginibacter sp. | reverse complement strand
GCACGTTTGCCATGGTGATTTATTTTGATAAGATTTTCTTTCAGGTCTTCTCCAATTTCCCTCGCATCTTCAAGATTCCCCTTTGCGATCTCTTCATTCATTTCATCTACGAGCTCGGCGCTCACTTCGGAAAAGTTGTTTACGAAGTTTAAGGGGTTCTGAATTTCATGTGCAATACCTGCCGTCAATTCTCCGAGACTGGCCATTTTTTCAGATTGTATCAATAAAGTTTGGGTTTCTTTCAACTGTGCCAATGTCTCTTCTGCTTTTTGTTTTTGGCCTTCTATCACATGACTTTTATATTGCAGTTCTTTGTAAGTATCACTAAGCCGTTTTTTATTTCTGTAAACAACCCAAATGATAATTAAGGTAGTGAAGAGTGCTGCAAAAGCAGAAAATATTATCCAGCGCTGCTGCAATGTTTTTCTTTGAAACTGCTGTTCTTTTTTCGAAAGTTCATAATCTGCTCTCAGGTTAGCAGTCATTCTTTCATTCTCAATATTTACCAGGCTGTCAGAATATATTTTGTACTCTTTGTAATATTTAATGGCATTCATACCATCACCTGATTGCTCGTATATATCAGCCACTATTTTAAGTGCATCTCTTTGCAGCTGGGCCTGGCCCATTGTTTTAGATTTTTCTACTGCTTCCAATCCATACTGCAATGCTTCTCTATGCAAGCCCAGTTTGCTTTTCACTTTTGCAAGGCCTATCAATGCTTTGCAGGTTGCCCGTGCATTGTCCATTTTTTTTGAGATGGCTAATGATGTTTCAAAATATTCAGTTGCTTTTTGAGTACTATCCATCCGGTAATAGCAATCGCCTAAACTATTAGTAACAGCAACAAGAATATTCGGAATATTTTTTTGCTGCAACATTTGGTATGCAATAGTTAAATTTTGCAGTGCTTTAGCAAGTTCATTCTCTTCCAGGTTTACTTCTGCAATATTATTGTAAGACAAAATAACGTTTGCAGTATCATTGAGTTCCTGGGATGTTTTCAAAGTTTTTGTATAAGCATCTTCTGCCTGTTTCATCTTACCCTGGTAAAAATAAATTTCACCAATATTATTGGTACTGTTTCTTATTACTAATTTATCACCCTCCGCTTCTGCGGCAGAAATGGAGGCATAAAACTTTTCAAGTGCCACCGGATAATTTCCCTGGTTAAGATAGATCAATGCGATATTGCCTAATATCCTCGGAATTGCAGTTTTGAAATGCTTTTCTATCGCAACATCGTAGGCCATATTGTAATAATGTAGCGACGTATCAAAATTTCCCTTTGTTTGAAATGCATTTCCATAATTAATATTAGCATTCAATTCTCCGTCATGAAAACTGATGGCTTTGCATTGGGGAAGAATATCTTTTAAGATCAATAAGGCAGAATCAGGGTAACTATCCGTGTATAAACTAGCCAGTTTGTTTAGAGTAATAAAATAAGTTGTATCGTCCTGGTAATTTTTTTGCTGCTTGAGTACCTGTAACTTATTTTTTAATTGTACTTGTGCCGTCGTCTGTGAATAGCAAAAAGGTGCTAAAAGAACAGGAGCAGTTATAAAAATAAGTATTTTAGGTAAAAAGAATTTCAATACTAAAAAATGAAGATTAAGATGTTACTATTTGGTTCATGAAAATACTCATTTTACGTGAAAAAAAGAGTAGAGTTTTTAAATTAGTCTCTAAGAATTAATTATTTATACATTGCAAAAAAATAAAAAAAAGAGTACCTTAACTGCTTAACTTAAAACTAAATCAAAATGCAACGATCATTTAAAACAAAAAATTTACTGCAATGGGCAGCGGTTCTTCTGCTTTCTACAACTTTAGCAGTAGCCTGCGAAAGCAAAGACACCAAAACAACAGACACCAAAGCAATGGAAACTACCACTACGGTGCAAGGGCCAACAGATTCTGTGCCACCCCTGGTAGTGGACAGCAACACTAAAACGAAGCCAGAAACTATAAAGAATCCTCCCCCAAATGGATCTCACTAATTACAGCATCTTATTTTTATTAAAGGCGCAAAAGACAATGCGGCTATTATGCTTCCTTGTCTTTTGTACTTTTCCATTTTCTTCAAGGAGCCAATCTTATTATTATTTTGTAAACGAGATTACTACTAAAAGTGGCAGCACTCTTTCTTATAAAACCTTATTGACCTTGCAACCTGATGGAACTGCTTCCGCAAGAGTGCAATACAATGCCGGTGCCGATAATAAATTATTTTTATATCAACTTTCTCTTTCTGATTCTTCCATTGCTATAACCGATACTGTTCAACGATTCATAATACCAAATGCAGAACCTCTGCCTTTGCTGGATAAAGACCCAACAACGTTTTTTGTTCCCCGCTTTATTTTCAAAAAAAAATATGATAGCGCTGGTTATTATTACGACCCTTCCTCAGTGGAAGTAAAAATGGATGATGGTAAATGGCAACCGGTAAAAACAATATTGGCCCAGCAAAAAACCTATGGTGAGCTTCGGAGTGATGAACCGTTTGTAAGTTCTTTTTACTTTGAAACCGATGGTTTTTACTCTTACATATTTGGAGATAAAACCAGGAGTACCCCACCACCAAGAAAAGAAAAAATGTACCTTATAATGGTTGGTAATACCAATGATGAGGAAATTGGGAATAGTGTCAAAACTGATCTGAAAAATGTTTCCGGCCTGTTCAACAAACTTGCCGCCGACCTTGGTATAACAACAGTGATTCCGTTATCCATTTCCGGTAATGAGTATAGTAAACTTGCACTGCAAGGCACTTTGGCAGCGCTTGAACGTGCAAAGCCTTCTTCCATAGATATTGTTATTTTTTATTATAGCGGTCATGGTTTCCGGCTGCCCGGTGATAAAAGTGCTTATCCAAGAATATCTTTTCGTACTCCCAAAAACAGGATAGATAATGTAGTAGGGGATTACATGGCATTGGACGATGTATATGATAGAATTACGGCATTGAAACCAAAAGTATGCATCGTATTAGGCGATTGCTGCAATGCGAATATTTCTGATAATCCGATATTTGCGGCAACTGTTTTTAAGCAAAAGGGTGGTGGTACATTAGGTGATTTTAATCTTGATGCCGGTAAAAAATTATTCTTTCCTGCTCTGCCCCTATCCATTATCGTTGGTAGTGTAGCAGAAGGTCATTTATCACTTGGTAATCCTGATATGGGCGGCTACTTTACGCATTTTTTTACTGCGGCATTAGAAAAGAATTTATGGGGTTATTACAGTAATAATATTTTTAACGCTAACACACCTGCTAATGCTTTGTGGCTGCAGTTACTGGTAGCTGCCAGAGCCAACACTTATTGGCAAGCTAAATCTATACAATGTGGTGCAACACAAAACGATCGTTGCATTCAGCAGGCTGTAATAAAAATTGATCCTATGTAATTATTTTTGCAACGCAGGAATTCTTTTTTCTACTGTATTTTCATTTTCATCGCCAATGCCCCCAGATTCTGAACCGGTATAAAGGTCTCCCGGATTCTCTGGGTTTGCAAGCTTTCGCCATTCTGCTGATTTTTTTATTTCATTCCAGGCATTATCATTTTTTAATAAATAATAAAACTGAAAATTATTCTTCACTAATTTTTTAAGGCTCTGTATGGCCTGCCGCTGTTGATCCTTCAGTGCATAGATACGTGATTGTGTATATAAGAATGCAATTTTTTTTTCTTCATCATCCTTGCTAATTAATAGTCCTTTTTGTGTTTCGGCAAATGCTGCTGTATAATTTTGTTGCAGCATATAGATTTTCATGTAAAGAAATGATTTGCTGACCTGCTCATTTTGTGACCTACTGAAATAAGATTGCAGCAAAGCATTTGCCTGCTTATATTTTTGTTGTAGCATTTCATATTCTGCCAGTTCCGGCATTTGGCTAAAAGATAATTGTTTGTTCTTTTGTAATATCTCCAGGTTTTCTGCAACGGCTGGCAACTGTTTACTAAAACGAGATTCATTTACCAGTTTAATTCGCAGACTCACATCGCCAGGATCGGTTTTTAAAAGGTACTGATAATTTATAATTGCAGAATCATTTTTACCCATCCAGCTTTGGAGGTTTGCCACATATTCTGTAAAAGTTCTGTTCGGTAACTTGTCGCCGGAAAATCTCATCGCCTGTTGTAAATAATAATTCGCCTTGGTAAGCGGCTCATACTGGTTGGTATCTATTTTTATTTTTTCTCCTGTGCCGGGTAAATAAAATATTCTATCCTTTGCAACAAATCCATCAGGAGATTGAACTTCATTTTGCTCCTCAATGCTTGTTTTAAAAGGGTAGGCATGCGTCTTTGCATAATTATAAAAAGCAGTTCTTTCTGCAGGCGCTACCTGGCTGTAAGTCATCAGCAAACGTTTGTATAAAAATAATCCTGCATTTTTATACCAATAAGCATCACGGGGAAACAATGCGATCATCCTTTCATAAAAATGAAATGCTTCACTTTCCATATCTTCATTTATTTGTAGCCAGTAGACGTTTAAGTTATCATCTCTTGTTGAGATAGATTTGTTTGAATTCATTTTTATTTGTCGAACAAAACCTGCTGCCTGGTTTTGTGCAACCTGCGAAAGGTAAGCCTGCTCTGCTTCTGCATATTTCCCTTGCTCCTCTAAAAGCCTGCCAGTCTTCAATGAGCCTCCCATTAATACCGGGTGATTATACTTATACAAATATTTATTTTCATCCAGGTCATTTTCGTATAAATATTTTTTAAATTTTATTTCATTTTGAGTGGGATCTTTTACTGGCTGATAAAAATCTTTAACTGCAGCCTGATCATTTTGCTTTTTGTTCTCTGCTGTACTAATTATTTTATATTCGTTTAAAGCTTCTGATGTCCTGTTATTTTTTTCATAAATACCTGCCAGTAAATAATGATCTTCCAAGCCATCATATTGCAGGTAAATAAATATTTGGAGTATGCAGGAAGAGTCTATTCCTGCTTTTATTCTTTTTTGTAAAAGTATATTTGCGGGTAGCGAATCTGTAAACGCTTTTTTGAGATACGTTTTAAGTTCTTTGTTAGTTCTATAATTTGAAATAGCTTTTTTTAAGAAAATTTCTGCTTCTGCAAAATTGCCTTCCTTATACAATTGTTTGCCAAGATAATGAGAAAGCAAGATTGCATCCGGCCATTGTTGAAGAAATTTTTGTGCCATAATCTTGCCCTCTTGTTTTGCAGTGTCGTTCGCAGATCGCAGTTTTGAAATTGCACCCATCAGTTGCCGATATTTTGTAAGGCCTGATAACAATGAATCGTTTATATCGGTACAATAATTCACATACGATTCTCCATCTTCGAGTTCGGGATAACCGCCTTGCTCTATACCAAATTTAAAAACAGCATCATTTACCGCAAACAGTTCTTTGCGTCTTGTTGATTCATAAAAAAATGAATCTGCTTTTGCATATTCTGCTGTGCGTATGTAAAGCTGCCCCAATCTTTCGTAAGGAAGATAATGCACATTATTTTCTTTAATAGCTCTTAGATAATATGATTCTGCTGCCAATAAGTTTCCACTTTTTTCCATAACCAGGCCAGCATTGGTATTTACAAATGCAAGATCTGGTTGAAGAGAATCGGCTGTGTGTGCTGCAATAATTGCCTTAGGCAAATGATCTGTAGCAAGATTTACTCTTATTTTATTGCTGTAGGGAATAGCCCAGGAAGGGGAAAGTAGCGTGGCATAATTAAAATGATACAATGCGGAGTCGTACATTTTTTTTTGAAAATAAATATTTCCTAATTCGTTATGAATGTAGGCTGAGTATGGCTCCATGCGCATGGTTGCCTGTATTTTTTGCGACGCAGTATTTAAAAGACTATCTGTTTTTGAAGCATTTGTTGTGATATCCAGCCGATCTGTTAGCCCATCCAGGTATGCCTCATTCTTTTCTAAAATATCTTTCAGGTAATTACTTTGTGGTGCAAGTTTTATAGCGATTTTCAGCAATGGTAAAAAGTCTTTATAGTTCCGATTGCCGGTTGCATAGTATTGTCTTTTTTCCAGTTCTGCAAGGTCGCCACGTAGGTAAGCATTTATCATTTCCTGGCTTTTATCATGCACCAGTTGCACAAACCTATCGGTAAATCTGCTTCTGCTATAGTTATTTTTTTGCAACTGCTCCACGAGGATTGTTAAATGATTTACAGTATCATGTTCCTGAACATTAGCTTCATAGTTTAGCTGACGGGAATGTATAAAATTATTTTCCATAAAGATCAAACCTGCATGTCTTTCGGAGTCTGAGACATCTTCTCTTTTTTTTAATTCCTCTATGTTTTTATTGTAAGAAGAAATGCGCTGTAAAGAATCTTTATAATATTCCCGGTCAATATTTTTTATAGGTACAATGATCGCATCAATAAGATCAGTAAGTATGTCCTGAGGTATTAATCCAACATTTTCATTTTCATATTTTTTAAAAGATAGCCTGAATTCAAAGCCAGGTTGTGTTGCTATTACAAAAAAATAATCCATTGGTTGTGGACCAACAGATCGCAATGATTGCAGGCCAGAAACAGTTGATGTAGATAATATTTTACTTTCAGAATTAGCAATTTTTGATATGGTTGCTGAATCAATTTTGGCAAGTGGAAATAGGGGATTGCCATCATAAACAGGATGTTGTAAATGTTTACTTTGTTTTAATTCTGTATCTGCGGCAAAACAGGAATCTAGATAATCCTGCAGGTTTTCAAGTTTTACGAGGTGATTCTTTTCTGCTTCGCCTTGTAATCCTTTTAATAGGTAATAAGAAAAAATCCCACGTCCGCCGCCCCATGATAGACCTTCTGCCGCTTCTTCGTCTTCTTTACAGGATGCCAGTCGTACCTGGTTATTAAGTACGAGTTGCAGATTTTTTGCAGTGAACTCTTTACCCTTAAAAAAATCTCCAGCCATTTTCCCCGAGTGGCAGGCATCTGTAATTAAAATAATTTTAGCATTGTTTTTTGTAGTGAGTGTGTTGGCAGCATCATTCAGGTCGGTTACAATAAGCGCATTGTTACGGTAATTGTTTGGTGGTGAATTCCAAGCCAGCAGGTAGCCCTGGCTATTGTCATCTTTTGTTTCAACATCACCATGGCCTGAAAAATAAATGTAAATAATATCACCAGTGGTTGCTTTTTGTTTTACCCAATCCAAAGCATTGTATACCGCTGATATGGTTGCGTTTTCATTTGTCAGTAATTTTATATTGTATTGCGGTACGCTGCCAGCAGCAGGGCTTTGTAGCCAGGTGGCAAATAGTGTTGCATCTTTATCTGCATATTGTAATTTGGGAATAGCAGCATCCTGGTAGCCGCAAATACCTATGACAATTGCATAAGTATTTTTAGCGGTAATCTCCTGTGCTGTTGAAGAAAAATACAGTAAGAAAAAAACTACGGAACAAAATACTATTATGTTCTTTCGCTTTGTCATGATGTTTCTGAAAAATATTTTTTCAATCCTCTGATTATAATATTTTATTTCTTTTGCCTAAACAACCATTCCAGCATTAGCGGATCACTATAAGCGCCCAGCCAAGAGAAATGACCAACTTCCGGATATTGTGTAAACCCGGGATGTGCACCGGCTGCAGTTAAAGCCTGTAACATTTCAAGAGAATTAAGTGGACTCACAGCAGCATCTTCTGCACCTAAAATTATCCATAGAGGCAAGTGTGCAATTGTAGCTGCTTTTGAAACATCTCCACCTCCGCACACTGGTACTGCGGCTGCAAATACACCAGGGTAGCGTACGATGGCATCATAAGTTCCGTAACCGCCCATTGATAAACCGGTAATGTAAATACGATTGGTATCTACAGGCATTGTTTTTATCAATTGCTTTATAAGCTCCATTAATAATTCCATTGGTTTAGATGGAGTAGGGAGCAGGCGCCTTTCTGTACTACCTTCTTTTTTTGAAAAATTTGCCCATTCCATATTTTTAGGGCATTGCGGAGCCACTACCAGTGCAGGATGCAACATCATATTCTGATCTATTGCAAAATTCATTGCACCCCATTTTAATTGAGCATCATTATCATTGCCACGTTCACCAGAGCCATGCAGAAAAATTACCAAAGGGTATTTCCGTAACGGATCAGAATCCGGGAAAAGCATTCGGTAATTTAAACTATCCCCTTTTGTGTTTTTATATTTTTCAAAACTATACCTGGAAGGTTGAGCGAATAATGTTTGACTGCAAACGCAAGTAAGTAAAATTAAAAAAAGAATGGATAAGCTTTTTGATTTTTTCATTTTTGATTTTTTGTGATTCACTAATAGAATTTTATGGTTCCGTATTTTTTCGGGTTATGCTCTGATCAAATTAATATATGATCCAAATATGATCCCGGTTGAGTTATAAATCCTACCTGATCTTTTTATTTGGTGCCTTTGGTGCCGGTGCTTTTTTCGGTGGATTATTTTTTAGTTCCTCCATAGCAATTTCTATTGCTTTCTCTAATTGCGGGTCATGGACGTTAATTACTTCCGATGGCCATTGCTCTACTTCTACATCCGGTGCTGTGCCAACGTTTTCTATTCCAAAACCTTTATCATCAAAAAAACCAACATTAGGCGCAGTAACAACACCGCCATCAATAAACTCAGGATAACCGAGCACACCTACGAGTCCGCCCCATGTTGTTTTACCTACAAGTGTTCCCAGTTTTGCCTGGCGAAAAAGATAGGGAAGATAATCACCGCCGGAGCCTGCAGTTTCATCTATCAACATAACTTTTGGACCCTGGATGGATGCATTAGGAGCTTTCTGATCTTTACCATAACGGTAACGCCAATACGACTGCACGGGCCGTTTCAGCAGATCAATATAATAGTCTGCTAATTGTCCGCCACCATTAAATCTTTCATCCACTATTATTCCGGCTCTATCCGCTTGCGGAAAGAAATATCTTTTAAAATATTCATGCCCCTCCGCACCTGTATTGGGCACATATACATAAGCCACTTGTCCCTTGGTTGCCTCATCTACTTTCCGCAGGTTTCCTTCTACCCAATCCCGGTTACGCAAACTTACTTCACTGGCAACAGGTACTACTTTTATAGTACGTTTGTTTGCGCCAGTGGCAGAGCTTGCCACTGTAAGTGTGGTGATCTTTTCTGCCGTATTTTCAAAATAGCTGTAGAGATTTTGATCTGCGATAACATCAACGCCATTCACTTCTAAAAGGTAATCGCCGACCTTTACATTTACACCCGGCTCTGTAAGCGGTGAACGCAGATCTGGTGACCAGTTTAAACCGCCATAGATCTTTTTAAAACGAAAGCGGTTATTGCTCACATCGTAATCTGCTCCCAATAAACCACCGGGAATAATGTCAGGTTTTGTACGCCTGTCCCCGGAAACATCAAACCTATGATGCCCTACAGACAACTCACTAAACATCCATTGCATTACTCGGTATAAGTCATTGGTACTTGCAACATCCGGTAGCAATGCTTCATACTTTGTCTTCATGGCCATCCAATTTATTCCATGCATATTGGCATCATAAAAGTAATCCCGGTTTACCCGCCATGCTTCATTAAAAATATTTTTCCATTCTTCTTTTGGAGAGATCTTTACCTGCAATAGAGAAGTGTTGAGCATTGCATCCGGAGAGGGTTTTTGACCGGTTGTCACTACGCCCCATTTGCCATTATTATTGAATAACATTTTGTCTCCTTTCGCAGCTATTAAATATCCATCAAGAGGCATTATAGATTCCTCTTTTCTTTTTTTGAGGGTATAGGTTTTCAGCATAGATGGACCAGCCCCTGGTGCGGCATCAGCAAGATAATAAAGTTCGCCTTCCTTAGGCACCTGCAAGGATCTATAACTCCCCTTTGATATTGGCATAGCAACGATCCTGTTTTGAATTCCATCCCAATCTATTTTTAACCGGGTGCGGTTTGAATCAGGCTTGTCCTTTATTTTAGCAGCAGTACTGTCTTTTACTTCTTCTATTTCATTCTCTTTTGCAAAAGGTGATATCGTTTGCTTTTGCAGTGTGATCAGGTAAATGGAATTAGTCAATTGCATATCCTGGCTTGACTGATCGAACCAATTTACAACCGGTCCGGCATCGGTACTGGCAAAGAGATATAAATATTTTCCTGACGGATCAAATACAGGCTCGGTTACATTCGACATTGCATCTGTAATTGGGTACGATTTATTTTCCGATAAAGAATACACCCAGGCTTTTTGAAAATCAGTTTCAATAATGGTAGTGTAGGCAATATTATTTCCATCAGACGACCAACTGCCAAATAATTCTCTAAATGCACCGGGAACATAATTTACATCTTCTGCAATCTTCGTTGTTTTGCCGGTTGCAATATCTGCAACATACAGCCTGCGGCCGTTATCAACAAAAGCTACTTTTTTATTGTCGGGCGACCAGTGAATATATGCATAGAAACCAGAGCCACTGAGGTTGATCAATTTTGGCTCACCGCTACCATCCTGATTTTTTATATACAGTTCATACTCGCCGGTGGCATCGCTGAAATAAGCAATAGATTTGCC